>JABSQK010000189.1 GCA_013215875.1 Lentisphaeria bacterium | reverse complement strand
TGCCTTCAGCTTTTACATGCTGGAAGTATCAGATTCCTTAATACTTGCTCAAAAACGCGAATATTTCCCCATTACGCGGGCCATATATGAACTTAGTGGCGTCCTTGGCAGCGGGCCATATCTTGCATGTGCGTTTGGGGTCTGGGCGATGCTGTTTCTGGGATTTACATTTTATGCATTGCAAAAAATTCTTGGCAAGCGAATGGGTTCCATATTCAGGCTTTAGCAAATAGAATTCGAAAGCACGTGCCCTTGCCCTCCTGGCTTTCCATTATTAATTCGCCATTCATTAGTTCGACAAGCCTTTTTGATAAGGATAAGCCAATTCCTGTTCCCTCATGCTCGCGGTGCAGGCGGGAGTCAAGCTGAACAAACTCCTCAAATACCTTCAATTGGTTTTCCTTTGAAATTCCAATTCCATTGTCTTCCACTTCGATACATGCTTTGCCATCGAGTTCTAAGGTGCGCACTGTAATCTGCCCCTCTTCCGCTGTAAATTTTACAGCGTTGGATAAAAGGTTTATGCAAACTTGTCTCAAACGTATGGGATCTGCATCGATTTTTAGATCCTTAGCTTTATCCACTTTGAGCGTATGTCCTTTTTCTTCCAGTTGGGGGAGGATTATCTCCAATGATTCGTCCAAAGACGGCTCGATTAAAATTATCTTATTATCAATGGACAATGCGCCAACATCCATTTTTGCCAAATCGATCAAATCATGAATCATCGCCAATAAATGATCCCCGGCATTCATAATGCGCCGAATATAATCTTCCTGGCGGTCGCTAAGTTTTCCATGAGTACCCGCTTGTAAAATATCCGCCAGGCCAATGATGGCGTTTAGAGGGGTTTTCAATTCGTGACTTACATTTGCCAGAAAACGCGTTTTGTGCTTATTCGCCTCTTCCAATTCCACCGCTTTCTTTTTTAATTCCTGGACTATTTTTTCTTCTGCTGCAAGACTCAGTACGAGCTCGTCCACCATTAAATTAAAGTTCATTGCCAGATCGCCA
This sequence comes from Lentisphaeria bacterium, assembly GCA_013215875.1. Taxonomy (GTDB): domain Bacteria; phylum Verrucomicrobiota; class Lentisphaeria; order JABSQK01; family JABSQK01; genus JABSQK01. The sequence continues at coordinate 2,612 of JABSQK010000189.1, read as the reverse complement.
AATGGACCATCCAGATTGACACTGGCTCTGGCATGCAAATTACCCTTTGCAACTGTCTGGGCTGTTTCACTTAATTTTTTATACGGGCGTGCGACAAACCAGTTTACCGAATACAAATACAAGATAGACATGAGTATCACGATGATAAATGCAACCACCGCTTCACTTGTTAAACGCTTTTCCACCTGTATTTGATTGCGGGTGAGATCCTTAATTGTTTCGATCAAGCTTTCCTGGCTTTTGCGGTTATAGAAATCGATGATCTGGATACTGTTGTAATCTAATAGACCGACTGTTTGCAGTGTTGGCAGGCTTTTGCTCAGCTCATCTGCTTGCTGAGCCATTTTATAAAAGGAGACATTTGATTTTGAAACATATTTACTCGAAGACCTGATGATAAGATCGATATGCCGCACAGAGGCTTTGTAGGTGGGCAGGTCTGTTTCGCCCAGTAATCCGGATTTTCGTACTTCTTCTGAGATGGCCTTACACTGGTCGAGTACGGCCAACGCATTTAACATTTCATTACGATCATGCTCAATCGTAGCAATTTGAGACCGTATACGACTAATTCCAATGACTGCAACGGATGCCAGTAATGTGACAAAAATAAGGTGAGGGATGGTAAATGAATACCAGGATTTCATGCCCTGGTTTCTACAGCCAATTTTAGAAGGTTAATTATTTCATCCCTTTTCACAGGCTTTTGCAATAATGCGAATGCACCGGAGTTGCGGGCTTTTTCGAGAATTTCTTCATCTGTTGCTGCTGTAACAAAAATTATGCGGGTATCTTTAAATACATCCATTTCTTTGATTTTTTCAAATACCTTCAAACCATCAATTTCGGGCATCATGATGTCTAGCAGAATTAGTTTAGGTTTTAGAACACCTATTTGTAAAATTGCATCATAACCGCTAGTAACAGTGACCGTTTCATATTCTTCAAGAGCCATGGAACAATAATCCGCCAGAACGAGTGCAGAGGATTCATCATCTTCGACAATTAGAATTACGTCCGTTTCCGTTTCGCCAAGTACAACCTTGTACAGATCATCTATCGCTTTTTTATGGCGTGGGTACGGGTTGGATTTACCTCTTTCCCAGGCATTAACAGTTGGGAATGAAACACCCAGCTGTCGCGCTAATTCCTCTTGCGAATAACCATTATGTTTGCGTATTGCCTGTATTTTTTCGGAAACCATTCATCTTACCTTGTATAATTAGTTTATAAAACCTATATCAATCTTTGGCTATAAACTATAGTTGATTAGAACGAATTCCACTATATAAACAGAAATAAACAGAATTATGAAAAAGAAACAAAAATTCATCAAATTCCTAAAACTATTATGCGGCAGCTTTTTCATCGTCATAAACGTCTTCCTGCTTGCCTGGTTTATTGGGTATAGTGGGCCTGCACGCAAACCTCAACCACTAAATGATTTACCCATAATCGACATGCATTGCCACACTGCAGGAATAGGCAGCAACAGCGAATGCTTTATCTCTGATGAACTCAGAAAAAGCTGGAAAATTAATTTTTATTTCAAGAGTTTTAATTCCAGCATTGAAGAATTGGAGGAAAAAGGGGACCAAATTCTTCTCAAGCACATTTCAGACTACCTAAAAGAATCGAAATATTTAGATGGGGTTGTCATCCTTGCTATGGACGGGGTGATTACTGATGGTAAGCTCGATAAAGAACAAACCGAAATCTATGTACCCAGTGATTATGTCGCCCGGGAAACCAAAAAATATGCAAATCTTTATTATGGTGCAAGCATAAATCCGAATCGACCGGATGCTATCGAACGAATGCGACAGGCAAAAAAAGATGGTGCAGTACTTATGAAATGGCTGCCATCGGTTATGTTTTTTGACCCGTCGGATGAAAAATACATCCCTTTCTATGAGGAGTTAATCAAGCTTGATATACCATTATTAACTCATGCGGGGCATGAACGATCATTTACTCTGGCTAAAAATGAACTCGCTGATCCAAAAAAACTGCTTTTGCCCCTCAAACTGGGCGTAACAGTCATTGCTGCGCATATTGGCTGTTCGGGTAAAAATGACGGACAGGACAATATGCAGCGTCTCATCGAAATGATGGATGATTACCCAAACCTTTATGCAGATATATCCTCCCTTACTCAACTAAATAAATTGGGCTTTATGAGTGAGGCATTAAGGACCGAGAGTCTTAAAGGGCGACTTCTCTACGGGACAGACTTTCCATTGATTGAAACAGGGCTCACACATCCTATATTTCATGCCTTCAATCTCACGGCATCTGAAATTCAAGAAATACAGGCCCATAAAAATCCATTTGACCAGGACATCATTTTAAAACAGAAGCTTGGCTTATCTCCCGATGTATTCAGCAGGTCCGCCAAATTATTAAAGCTCGATTAGTTGCTTGACTCAGTGCACTTAGCAAATAGATTTCAGCTTCATGTTTAACCCTTAATTAAAGATTTAACAATTATGACTAAAGACGATATACTCGATGATTTTGATAGCTCTGCGCGACGTGCAAAAATAGACGAATTAGCCACGGATCTTAGCAATTACGACAAATTAAGCCCCAAACACGTAAATATGCACTGC
>JABSQK010000188.1 GCA_013215875.1 Lentisphaeria bacterium | reverse complement strand
CGGCTTCCTCAATCAAAGTCCCAAAGATCGTATTGATATTCCCGCGAACATTATTATACGATTTGCCGGTTTTTGAATTTGCTCTTAGTTGTTTCATATATTCAAATGCCTGTTTCCTTTCCACCTCTTTTAAGGTTTTTATCACAGGCCAATTCTCATTAAGCCACGCAACAAATCGCTTGAAATCATTACACTGTTTTTTCGCATGGCCTTCTGATGGTGTGACATCTGGTAAGCTAATATAAGCGTCCCAGGCTTCCTCAAGCAGTAGGCTCTTTTTACCTACCGAATCTTTCGCTTTATCATAGCCCATTATCCGGTCTATTTGTGCAAATGTTTCTTCACGGGTTTGATCACCGCGATACTGCGCCTGCAATTCTGCCTCTTTTCGCACAGCTTTTTTATAATCTTCTGTCTTAGAACTGATCCAAAGTTGTGGTTTTTTGCTACCCTGCGATATGACGATTTGCCAATATTTACTTCTTTTGTGTTTTACTACTGCCATTTTTCCTCCGTATGTTCCGTTCTCTTGAGCTTAAAAGCCATAGCTTTTAAATTAGAACTATCTTAGGACCATATTTTATTTTATTCTAACCTATTTACAAGTCTAAAATGAAAGATATGTTTATATTTAGCCTCAATTTTGGAGTAAAATAAAAAAGCCCATACAATTAAGTATGGGCTTAAATTGGCTCCGTGAGTAGGACTTGAACCTACGACAAGGTGGTTAACAGCCACCTGCTCTACCAACTGAGCTATCACGGAACGTCGAGCTCATATATTACGCACAACTATTTCTAATTCAATCTGGAAAGACGAAAATCTTGGCAAATTCTTACACTGTTATTGGATGGGTAAAGAGACGCGCTGGCCATTGGCCATGCTAATGTTTACAGCCTCAGTAAATTCCATGTATTTGACGCCTTCAGCAAAGCTGGTGAGGCGAATTTCCTCTTCGCCACGAATGGCGCCGATAAACTCTTCTTCAACCCGCCAAGTGCCTTGCTTGTCTTCCGCAATGGCAATTTCTTTTAGTTCGCCATCGCCTTTCTTGGCACCGAGCAATCGGTTGCTTCCTTGCTGCAATAAAAGGGTTCCTTCTGTGCCAAATAGGTAAATTTCTGGACTTTCCTGGGCATGGCCTTGGACCGCGCTGAATTGCATGCGGGCCTGGGCTCCATTTTGGAAATCGGCAATGATATCCAAATGATCTGGAATTGCCACGGGTCTAACAAGACCACTGTTAGGATCCTTGCGAGTACGTACAAAATTACGGGACGAGGCATATAATGCTTCACAATGTCCGGTCCAGCGCGTCATGGCTTCGTACCAAATACCCATCATCATAATGTTGTTACCACTGAGGTCCTTATCCAAACGCCAGGAGAAGGGAGCATCGCTATCGATAAATGAGGCATTGGAGCCACGCAGGTCGATGGTGAGCATGTCGCCAATATAGCCGTCAGCGATAAGTTCCTTAATTGTTTCATCAAAAGCAAAGGTAAAAGGTGAGGGCACAACTTGCGCGACGAGGTGCGGACAGCCACGACTCGCATCATACATTTCACGGGCCTCATGCAGATTCATCGCCATGCGCGCTTCACAGAGTACATGTTTGTTGTGAAGAAGCGCTTCGATAGTGATCATGTGGTGCATATAGGGCCAGGTACCAATCATCACCGCATCGATATCATGATCATCGACAATTTGGGTCCAGTTCTCATAGACATTGGGAATATTGAATTCATCTGCTACGGCTTGTCCCGATTCCATACTGCGGTTGCAAACGGCGACAATTTCGACATTATCAATTGCCTGAAATTTGGGTATGTGCATCGTTTTGGTATTATCGCCTGCACCAACGATTCCGATTCGTATAGGGTCACTCATAATTTGTCCTTATATAATAGTATTAATAGTAGCCGCGACACGCCGTGGTGCGGAATAAGTACTCGACAGTAATTCAAATTTCGAGACTGAACAGGCACTAAAAGCTTATTTTAGCTAATTTCAGTGAGGCATTTGCCTGAAGAAACGGGGTTATTTTCGATAAAATGATTGGCATATCCGTATTTTCGGCACAGTGTTTTAGGATAACCCGGAGTTTTATAGTATGAAAACACGATTTTTATCAGTGATCATTTTTTCCATAACATTGATTTCTCCATCTCAGGTTTATGCAGGGGAAGAGGAATGGGCGGATGCCGGTAAAATTATGGCTGGCTTATACGGTATACGTTTGATACAGCAAATTGCCAGAGCGCATCATACACATGTTCGCAAACAGGTAATAGTTCGCGAGTTACCAGCTAGGATCATTATTAAGAAAGTTCCGGCTCCAGGCATTGCTGGTGATAAAACCGAAGCTGCAGTATTGCCACATATACTTGATTATAAGATTGATCCAAAAAAGGAAAGCGCTAAATTTGAAAAAGAAAATACCTCTAAGATTACTATTTCTGAAGCGATAATAATTTTAACCGATAAGAAGTTGCCGAATGGAAATACCGTAAAGATTATTCGCAAAGATAGTACTAAGGAACTCATCATTGATTTGGGTGATGGGCAGCGAATTTATCAGTCCAAGAAAAAAGGATCCAAAGCGATCTTACAGATTTATTCTCAGTTGGAAAAACGCTGGGTAAATATAAAGACCTATCCGAGTCTCATCAACAAATAATATTAGTTGATATAGTTCCGCTGTACTCTATTGCCGATTGAACAGATAATTTCGTAGGTAATAGTTCCCTTGCTCTTGGCCCATTCTGCGACGGTAATCCCATCTCCCAGACAAATCACTTCATCACCAACTTTTGCATCCGGCACATTCTCAAGACTGATCGTTGTATAATCCATGGATACCCGGCCGATGATGGGGCAGTCGATGCCATTGATGCGCATACGCCCGCTATTTGACATACTCAGTGGCAGCCCGTCGGCATAGCCGATTGCCACAGTACCCACATTCATCGTCTTGGGCAGTTTGTACGAACGACCATAGCCGATTGAAGAACCCCATGGTAGTTCGCGTACAGCGACAAGTTTCGATTTCAACGTTAAAATTTCCGTAAGCTCAATTGTTTTGTGGCCATCGAGATCGAAACAGCCGTAGAGATTGATTCCTGTGCGAACCATATTGAAGGGTGCCTGTATAGATGGTCCTATATTGTGAATACCATCACTGTTAGCCATGTGGATTGTTTCGAACTCGATGCCATCGAGTTTGAGTTTATCGATGATCTGTATGAGGGCAGTTACCTGATGACAGGAGAAATCATAGTCTTCATAGGCGTATGGAAAATGCGAATATATTCCGCTTATATTGAGAGCGGGAAGCTTTACCAGTTCCCTGATGAATGCTTCCGCGTCGTTTTGTAGTACACCGAGCCGGCCCATACCCGTATCCACTGAGACATGGCAATTGGCGGTACACTTTTGTTTAGCTGCCTCATCGGAGAGCATTTTTGCGCCTTCCATATCACTCACTGGAGCAATGATCCCGTGTTTGATGATGTCTGGTATATCATCTTCGAGGATGCCACCGAGAATTTGCAGAGGAATTCCCAGGTCGGTTATTTCCAGGGCTTCGTTTAATTCTGCCAGGGCAAATACACTGGCACCTGATTCTACTAGGGCCTTGGCAATTGGTCGAACACCAAGGCCATAGGCATTTGCTTTTAAGACGGGTATGACATTTAAGGGGGAAACAGCCTTGGCAATTTTCTGATAATTGTCGCGTAATAAGTTTAAATCGATTTCTAAAACCGACCTAGATCCAGGGTTTTTCATTCAAATGTCCTCCTAAATAAGAAGCTAACATATGAATATTGAAATGCGACTTTTCAGTCGGAATAAATTAGGTTTGTGCTGGGCATCGCAGCCTCCGGCTCGTATTTTTATATTTTAGTAGTGGCGATGTTTATCATTTTTATCCACGTGGAATAAACCGGATCAATCTGCTGATGCTTAGCAGATACTAATTCGAGCCAGAGGCTGCGATGCCCAGTGATGAAGAGCGCGTGCAGAATTCTTAGATGCAGCATTCGGGTAGCCGCGACACGCCGTGGTGCGGAGTTAGAAGTTCGGCATTTAAGTAAGGATAATTTTTTAGTAGGGTAGCCCAGGTCGTAAGCCGGCCTGTGACCTGGGCTAGCTTACTTTTAAAGAAATGGAGGAATAGCGAATCTTTTAATTCGAGCCAGAGGCTGCGATGCCCAGTGAGAATATGCCCCCAAGCCGAGGCTGTGTGAAAAACACATAGAACTTTCCAAATAGTGCCAGAATGCAGTAAGCGCGCTATGTAGTGAGCCCATGCTTGGGCGTTTCGCAGCTTTGACAGCGAAGAATCGCTTAACTACATAGAAAAACGTCCTTTTTTACACACTCTGAAGCCGGGCGCGTTCCCAGATGGACCTTAATCCAAACCCATTTCGAGGCGGATTTCTTCTTTCATCATTTCCATGGACCATGTGGGTTCCCAGACTATTTCGAGGTCGACATCCTCGACGCCCTTGCAGGTTTTGAGCACGTACTCAACTTCTGAAATGAGTTGTTGTCCGTAGGGGCAGGCGGGTGATGTGAGTGTCATTTCTACATCGACTTTCTTTTCTTCCTTTTTGAATTCCACATCGTAGATGAGTCCCATGTCGACAATGCTGATGCCGATGTCCGGGTCTTCAACAACAGAAATAACGTCGAGTAGTTGTTCTTTTGTATAGTTTAAATCGTCAGAATCTGTATCTTTAGTAATCATTATATTACTCCTTCAGCGAGGGGCTGTTTATTTTTGAATGATGAAAGGGGAATTGAATAAACGAAATCCTGCAACTGGTCTTGAAACTCCAATACGGGATTTTTAATATTGCAGCTGTCTTCGCGTTCACAGTCACCACAATTACACGGTGTGATGGACAGTGGGCCTTCGATCACGTCGATCACTTGACCAATGGTAATATCGTCTAAGCTGTGTTCTAACTTGTAGCCACCTTTTATTCCCTGAATTGATGTAATGATCTCGGCTTTTGTTAAGCACTGCAGAACTTTGCAAAGAACTTCGGGCGGTATCTTATAGGCATCAGAAATTTCTCTGCTACAGACGATGGTATCCGCCTCAAGATCCGAAATATGGATGATTGACATAAGGGCATATTCGACTTTTCTTCCAAGTTTTAGCATAGTTACTCCGTGGTAATTTCCATTTTATTATCCAGCGCTGCCTTGAGTGTTTGCCAGGGTAGGGTGGCACACTTTACTCGCATGGGAAAATCGCGCACTGATGCCAATGCTGCGAGATCGCCCAGCTTTTCAGTATTGCATTCTTCTTTTGCTGTGAGCATTTCCATTACATTTATATAAAGTGATTCGGCTTCGTCGCTGCTTTTATTTTCAAGCGCTTCAGTCAACAATGAAGCAGTTGCCTGCGATATGGCACAGCCAGCGCCTTCAAAGGATACGTCAGTAATTGCGCCATCGGTGATCCGCAGATGAATGTCTACCTTGTCGCCGCAAAGGGGGTTGTTGCCATGGGCATGATGTGTCGCAGCATCGAGCTTGCGACTATTGCGTGGATTTTTGTAATGATCCAGAATCAATTCCTGATAGAGCTCTTGTGTATTTGGCATTATGCGAATACCTCTTGTATGAGTGGAATTTGCTCTGCTAGAAAATCGATTTCAGCCTTGGTATTATAAAATGCAAATGATGCACGTGCGGTGGCGCTGATGCCATAGAATTCCATGAGCGGCTGAGCGCAATGATGACCGGCACGGATAGCGATTCCCTTAAGATCGAGCATGGTACCAATGTCGTGCGGGTGCATGCCCTCGAGTGTAAAAGAAAATACTGCGGCTTTATTCGCGGCTGTGCCAATACAGGCCAGTCCGGGAATCTGCAATTTTTCGTGGGCATAACGAATGAGTTCCGCTTCATAGTCAGCAATTGTTTGCAGGCCAATATTTTGTAAATAGTCGATAGCAGCACCGAGGCCGATAACACCGGCAATGTTAGGTGTGCCCGCTTCGAATTTATAAGGTATCTCATTATATGTTGTGCCGCTGAAGGAAACAGAGAGGATCATATCGCCGCCGCCTTTCCAGGGTTTCATTTCATTGAGCAGCGCTTCCTTGCCGTATAGAACACCCACACCAGTTGGGCCACAAAGTTTATGGGCAGAGAATGCATAGAACTCACAATCGAGCGCTTGCACATCAATCGGCATATGTGGCGCGGACTGGGCACCGTCGAGCAATACGGGAATGTCGTGCTTGTGTGCGAGTTCGATAAAGTCCTGCACTGGATTGATTGTGCCGAGGGCATTTGATACATGGGCGATGGACAGAAGCTTTGTTTGTTTGGTAATCAGTGCTTCAAAGGAATCGAGTTTGAGTTCGCCTTCTTCAGTAATATCAATCACCTTCAGGACGATACCTTTTTCGTCTGCGAGCAATTGCCAGGGGACGATGTTTGAATGATGCTCCATTTGCGAGACGATGACTTCATCGCCGGCCTGCCAGTCGCGCATAGAATAAGCGGCGAGATTGATCGACTCAGTGGTACCACTGGTGAAAACAATTTCATGCACATGCTTTGCATTGATAAAGTTTTGCACCTTTTCACGAGCGCCATCATAGGCTTCTGTTGCCAGTTGGCTGAGTAGATGTACGCCGCGATGAATATTGGAGCGTTCGCTATGATAATACTGGTTGATGCGCTCAAGCACGGGTTCTGGTGTAAGGGAACTGGCGGCATTGTCAAAATACACAAGAGGCTTGTCCCGAACTTTTGTATCAAGTACGGGAAAGTCTTTGCGAATAAGATTCACATCAAAATTGTGCTCGTTACTTGTCATATTCATGAACCGTAATTGTTTAGCAGATAGGCATTGATTGCCCGTCTCAACTCCGTAAATGGTAAATCGGCGATGGCCTCGGCAGCAAATGCCGCAGTAAGGATTGCCCGGGCAGTATCTTTGTCGATACCGCGTGCTTGTAAATAGAACATGGACTTTTCATCGAGCTGGCCAATGGTCGCACCATGGGTACATTTCACATCGTCCGCAAAAATTTCCAATTGGGGTTTTGTATTTACCCGTGCATCGTCACTGAGAAGCAGGGCCCGGTTTGTTTGAACAGCATCGGTCTTTTGCGCATCCTGGAAAACATTGATGCGGCCTTTGAAATCGGCCGATGCCTTATCATCGAGTATGCCCTTATAGAGTTCCCAGCTGTTGCAGTGCGGAACCTTGTGGTTTAACTCCGTATGGTTGATGCTCTGCTGCTGGTCTTTGCCAAGATAAAGTCCGTTCATGGTACATTCGCAATTAACCTCATCCAAATCAACATAGATATTGTTGCGGTTTAATTTTGCCCCAAGATTTAATACATGTGAACGGAAGCGCGAATCTTTTTTCTGGCGTACATAGAGCGCTGCAATATGATTGGTCTCAGGCGATTCATCCTGAATCTTGCAATGATCAAAGTGGGCCGATTCATTCACAAATATTTCCGTGACTGTATTTACAAAGTTTTTTCCAGTACTGCAAAAGGATTCAACCACTGCCGCATCGCTGAATTTGTTTGCCTGAATAAATACGCGTGGATGGCTATGATGATTCTCGCTCTTACTGATACTACTGTGTTCGACGAGGATTTGCACTTTATCAGTGGACTTTATTTCGATGAATAGTACATCATTTGCCAGAGCAGTATTCAGGTATGAGAACGGGTGTTCTGGCTTGTCGACTAAACTATCGAAGGCATCATTTGAGTAGTCAATCTTATTGAAACTCACATGCTCATCCGATTCAGGAAGTTCGGTGATGTAGCCGTTTACAAGTTTTACTTTATACGTGAAGTCGAGATACTCATCCCAGGGACTGCTGTGTTCGTCTGTACTTCTGGGTGCAGCCGTGTAGTCCGTCTTGAGCAATTCTGTAAGATTTGTCAGGCGCCATTCTTCATCGCGAAAACCGGGAAAGCCGAGCTCTTCAAAGCGCGCAATTGCTGCATCCTTCCGGGGCTTAATCCAGTCGGGAGCATCTGCGGATTTTTTATAATCCTCTATGTATGCTTCTACAGGCATTAAACGTTTACTTCCTCGCGTATCCAGTCGTAGCCGCGCTCTTCCAACTCAAGCGCCAGCTCCTTGCCACCGGATTTTACAATTTTTCCATCCATGAGTACATGTACGAAGTCGGGCTCTATATAGTTTAAGAGGCGTTGGTAATGGGTGACCATGATCACTGCATTGTCACTGTTGCGAAATTCGTTGATGCCCTTTGAGACGACTTTGAGTGCATCGATATCGAGCCCGGAATCTGTTTCATCAAGTATTGCCAGCTTTGGATTGAGCACGAGTAACTGGAGAATTTCATTGCGCTTTTTTTCACCCCCGGAATAGCCGGAGTTTACCGGACGTTTATAGAGCTCTTCACTCATATCAACAATTTTTAATTTCTCCTTGACGTGTGCAAGGAATTTTTTTGCAGAGATTTTATCTTCGCCCTTGTGCAGCCGAATTGCATCGACTGCATTTTTTAGAAAGTAGCTGTTGCTCACACCGGGAATTTCCACGGGATACTGGAAGGCAAGGAAGATACCTTCTCTGGCACGAATATAAGCTTCCTTATCGGCAATATCCTCGCCGCAAAATTCGATGGAGCCCTCTGTTATCTCGTAGGCAGGATGGCCTGCAAGTACAGCGGAGAAGGTGCTTTTTCCAGATCCATTCGGTCCCATAATGGCATGGACTTCGCCGGCATTTACCTTAAGGTCGATGCCGTTTAATATCGTATTTGCTTCTACTGAAGCATGTAAATTTTTAACGTCTAACATGTTTACTCCATTTATCCTACACTGCCTTCAAGGCTAACACCCAATAGTTTGCGTGCTTCCATAGCAAATTCCATTGGCAGTTCACTTAATACATCTTTGCAAAATCCATTAACGATCATCGATAATGCATCTTCAGTTTCTATGCCGCGTTGCTGCAGATAGAAAAGTTGATCATCACTAATTTTCGATGTTGTTGCTTCATGTTCCACAATGCTCGAGGCATTTTGTGTTTCAATGTACGGAAATGTATGAGCCCCGGATTTATCGCCGATAAGTAGTGAATCGCACTGGGAAAAGTTTCGGGCATTTTCTGCGCCTTTGGTAATGCGCACCAGGCCGCGGTAGGAATTTTGGCTTTTACCAGCTGAGATCCCTTTCGAGATAATTGTGCTGCTGGTATTTTTGCCGATGTGAATCATCTTGGTGCCGGTATCTGCTTGCTGGTAATTATTGGTCATAGCAACAGAATAAAATTCGCCTACAGAGTTATCTCCCTGCAAAATACAGCTCGGGTATTTCCAGGTAATTGCTGAACCGGTTTCCACCTGGGTCCAGGAGATCTTCGAATTCTCGCCCTGGCAGCGTCCGCGCTTGGTTACAAAATTGAATATGCCGCCTTTGCCATTTTTATCACCCGGGTACCAGTTTTGCACAGTAGAGTATTTGATTGAGGCATTTTTCTTGGCGACGAGTTCAACGACTGCGGCATGTAGCTGGTTTTCATCACGCTTCGGAGCTGTGCAACCTTCGAGGTAACTCACATAACTATCATCTTCGGCAATAATCAGGGTGCGTTCGAATTGCCCGGTATTTTGCTCATTGATCCGGAAATAGGTGGATAATTCCATAGGACAGCTAACGCCCTTGGGGATATATACAAATGAACCTTCAGTAAATACGGCACTGTTTAGACAGGCAAAAAAGTTGTCCTTATAAGGAACGACCGTGCCCATATATTGCTGGACGAGATCGGGGTGTTCGCTCAAGGCTTCTGACAGGGAACAGAAAATGACGCCCACTTTTGACAGGTTTTCTTTAAATGTGGTAGCGATGGACACAGAGTCGAAAACATAATCTACAGCAACACCTTCAAGCATCTTTTGTTCTTGCAAGGGAATTCCGAGCTTTTCATAGGTAGCGATAATTTCAGGATCCACCTCATCGAGGGAATCGATCTGCTTCTTTTGCTTTGGAGCAGAGTAATATATGATATCCTGATAGTCGATTTTTGGGTACTGTACATTGGGCCATGTGGGTTCGTCTAGAGTCAGCCAGTGCTTAAAAGCCTGTAAACGCCCCTCAAGCATGAACTCAGGCTCATTTTTCTTAGCCGAGATTGCCCGAACGGTTTCTTCATTCAGACCCTTTGGGAGATTCTCAGACTCAATATCTGTCGTAAAGCCCCATTTGTACTCTTCATCGGCAATCTCTTTGAGATCATCATCACTAATTGCTTCGTTAGGCATTATTTCTCGTTCCTGTTCTATACTACAATATTACTCTGCCATTAATTGAGGTCAATAGAGAATATCCAAAAAACCCGACTTTAAAAGTCGGGTTTAGAGGTTTAGCCTCAAAAATGGGGTTTTACACTAATTAAGCCTAAACCTAAATATTGCCTAGCACCCATGCGATATCTTGCCTGATACGATTCTTAGCTCCAGCCTTGCATTCAAAGTTATCCTCATAAAATTTGAAGAGAAATATTAACTTTGAAAAGAAGGAGAAAAGCAGTGTTGAAACGGCAATTCCAACACTGCACATAAGTTATGAAAACTT
>JABSQK010000187.1 GCA_013215875.1 Lentisphaeria bacterium | reverse complement strand
TTTATAAATTCCTCACCTTTGAAAACCCCAAGCAGATTGCCATCGGTATCTTTTATTGGCGGATGCTCAATCTTCCAATGAAGTTTTTTTCCGCGCGAATGTTCGACATCGACCACAAAGCCAAATTCAATTCCTATTTTACAGGGAATCTCGAGGCAGTGTTTTTTTATTTTAGGAATATCCTTACAGTCACTATCCCATCCATCATAGATACCATAAGTGTATATATTTAATTTTGATTTTTTATTCATTCAGAAGTTCATTCAATGGGCCAAGATAACTGCTTTGAAAAATAGAAATAATATGGTATATCATGAATGCCGCGATGACTAGAAACAGTAGCAAAAATAAAAGTGTATTGCAAAGGATTAAACAGTTTTTATGTTTTGTCTGGTAGTCCTTGGCGATTAGATCAAGTGATTCATCAAGCTTGCCGCTCAATTCACCTGTTTCAATACGGGCCAGGTCGCTTGGATTAAAAAATTTGCAAGTGCTAAAGAGTTCTTCGAGTCCTGCACCATCTCGCATTGTGAGATTTATTTTTTGAAGCTGATTACGGTAAACTGCATTCTCCATGGAATCGAATAGCATGGGTAATGATCTCTGGTGATTGAGCCCAGACTTGTACATTAAATAAAAGGTTTTATAAAAACGATACTTATTTTTATATTCGATCAATTTTTTCAAAACAGGCATCATGAGCAGTGTATGATCAAATGCCAATTTGAATGCTGGGGAAATAGAGGATATAAAAAAAAGCAGCTTAAGTGTTATCAGGCTAAGATACAGGGGGCTTAAGATAAGCACAAAACTGATGAGTGCCGGGGCAGGGTAGAAGCCGTTGCCTTGCTTCGATACAAATAGTTTTAGCAGTGCAATAACAACTGCGGCAAGGTGATAGACGATTAAGGGATAGAGCAGCCCGAAAAATACCTTAAACTTAAATTTACGCTGGTTTTCGAGATCATTCGCCAGCTCAGTAAAGACTTCCACAGCATTTCCGGATTCAATACCAGCCTGTATCAGGTAGAGTTGGTAGTTTTTAAAAAAGGGCCCTTTCAATGCCTGGTCAAATGAGTCACCCGAATCGATTGATGCAGCAACAGATTTCAACCAGGATGAATAGTTGTGCGGGGCAGATTTTTGCAGGATTGAAATTGCTTGTGCTGCGGGAATGCCAGATTCGAGAAGTTGTGATAATTCCCGGCAAAATGTAATATGATAAGCGGACATATATCTACTATATAGGGGCGATGAGATAAATGAAAGTTAAGTATTGATTTAAGTATCAGATATGCGATGCACTAAAAAGCTATTGAGGTGGATTTGCATCCTTAAGTGTCATAACATTGATTCCCGTTAACTGAAGTTTTGCACAACGGTCCAGCAATGTGACGAGGTCTACTTCCCATGCGGAAGGATCGACTTTTATGATGATTGTTTGTGCCGGATCTGTCGCAGCAAGGTTTTCTAACCATGTCTCCTCTAATACATCAATAGTAGCTCTGCTCACACCCATCATAAGGTAATTACCTTCTGCATGGCGCACGATCCATATTTCTGTTAATTGCGGCTTTTCTTCAGAAACTTCCTTACTTGGTGAGGGAAGATTTAATGCCAAATGGGCCTCAGGCTTATTGCTCTTATAGGTCATGATGAAATAAATTAATAAAAGAAATACCACATCAATTAGAGCAGACATCGGTACTTCAATCTTTTCACTTCGAATACGTCTTTTATTTACTTTTCTTTTAGCCATTAATTAGTCCTCGTACTTCGATAGTGTAGCATGTTGTACCCTGTATAAACCAGCATCAGTTATGACAAGGTTCAACTTATCGACAATTCTGTATTCAAGATTGGCACTGGCACGGATGACGACTGGGAAATCATTACCACTGACTGCCACAGCACGTATTAGCTGATCGCGAATTTGGTCCAGTGACATGTGATGACCTGCAATGGAAAAAACAATGACATCAAGTTCATTTCTCTTCACATTCAAGATAAAGGTACGTGGATCCACAACTTCTTCAGGTTTGACATAATGTGATTGTGCCAGTTTTATGGAATAATCCACCACTTCGTTTTGTGTTGATGCAGTGAAAACGAAGAAAATGATAAGCAGGAAGACAATATCAATTAGAGTTGACATTGGTACTTCACAATCTTCTGGTGGTTTCTTGCGCATAATATTACCTCAGTTCAAAGAATTAATATTCTTCGTATTCTTCTTCTTCTTCTTCTTCATCGACTTCTGCCCCACGCAGAGTCTTAATAACGTCCAACACTGTTGCTTCTGATTCCAGCAGCAGGCGTGTTGCAAAGTTTTTGAATATGGTATAAGAAAGAAGCGCTGGTACAGATACAAGCAGTCCGCAAACTGTTGTCCATAGAGCGATTGAGATGGATTCCGCGAGAATTTTATCTTTGCTTGCGCCGGATGCTTTTGCAAGACCACCGAATGCACTTACCATACCTGTAACCGTACCAAGCAGGCCAAGCATAGGGGCAATCTGCCCGCAGAGATTCAAGTAGCTGATACGCTGCAAGATTTTTTCACTTTCAATGTCGGTTGCCGCAGTAACAGACTCCTGCACCACTTCGTAACCTTCTTGAATGTTTGAAAAACCGGCCATAAGAATACTGGATAGCTGGCTGGGATTTCCTTCGCAGATATTGATTGCTGAGTTCAGATCGCCACCTTCAAGTGCATCGCGTACTCCCTGGATGATATGAAATGGCAGGATCTTGTCACGACGTGTTTGAATGATTCCGTCTACGATGAACGCACAAGTTACAATTGAGGTTAAGAAAATCATACCCCAGATTAGGGTATTTACGATATTTCCGTTAAAGACGATTTGTGTAAAACCTGGGCTGGATGTAGCAGCAGTCTCGGCCGCTTCACCGCCTACTTTACCGGTGCCTTCCTGAGCAAAGATTAGTGTGTTCATGGCGAATAGCGAGAGAGTAGCGAGTATCACTCGTGATTGTTTAAGCATAGTAAATCCTCTTTTGTTAATAAAATTTATTTAGTTATTATAACGACTTATAAAGTTTGTAATCTAATGGAGCAAAAATATAATTCAAATCTATTTTCCTTCTTTTTTTTTACATCGCTTTTAGTTCAGCTGCAAAGAATTTATAGCGATTATCTTTAAGGTTTTTAAGTAGAGGAATGAGCCTGCTCATGGCTTCTTTCACTTCCATTCTGGCGCCCCTGTCATTCTTAAACACTGTAGCGACTTTTAGATATTCGAACATGGCTTCCTTACTTTTTCCGTTACCTTCAAGGATTTTACCTTTGGAGACATAAATGAAGGGAAGATTAGATCGTCCACGGCCTATACCTCTTAATTTTCTATCAGCCGCTTTCCAGTTCTCAGAAGCCAGATCTACTTCGATACTGCCCCGCTTGATTTTGAAGTAATATATTGGCTTGCCAATTTTAGCATAGTCTATGGCCACCTTAAAAGTTTGCGTAGCACCTTTAATATCTTTTTTTGCCATTTGTGCCTTGCCCTTTATGTAGGCGACGTATCCGCCCCAACCCAGCCAGGCATATCGCTTCAGAAAGGTATTCGCTTCTTTTATTACGAGATCCCATGCAGCACCCGTATTCGCTTTAAATGCAGCTTTTACAGCTCTATCGAGCTTGCCAGTATTTTTGGGAGTACCCACCCTGTAGTAACTCCCCTGAGGCATTTTTGAGGTAATACCACCGTCATTGCCCATTGATAATACAAGATTACCTTTCAGATCGCACTTGATTCTTTTTGCATACATTTTACTACTGGCTCTTTTTGTTTTTTGCACCCAATAAGGAGTAACAGTATCAGGAGGTCGTCTTCTTTGAGCAAATACCGAAGTCGCAGTGCAAATGGTAATTAGTGTAATGATTAATTTATAGTTCATTATTCTCTCCTGCTTATTAATAGCTTTTTTTATCTGGTAAATCATTTATTTCGGTTGTGAACATGCCATTTGGAAATTTCTTGTTGTACATCGTCCGTGCCTCGAATCTTTTGTCGTCGCCCAAATAGGCATAGGCTCTGGCAAGTGTAAGGTACATTTTTTCCTGTACTGGAATGACTTCCGCTTTTCGGGTATCCATAAATTCGATTGCCATTTTCAGGCGGCCAATACCGATCAAAACAAACGATTTTGAATCTGAATTTATCATTGCTTCTGCAGAACCCAGAACACCCAGATTATAAATCTTTGGGTATTTTACCTTGTTTACAAAAGACAATAACTTATCGAATTTA
>JABSQK010000186.1 GCA_013215875.1 Lentisphaeria bacterium | reverse complement strand
TTGCGAGCGGCGATCTTCTATACCCCATTGGTGTATTTGGCAAATTTCGCAATTTGAAACACTGCTGGGAGATTGAGAAAAAATGATTTTTCGAATTTGTACGAGCGGTATTTTGTTGGCTATGTGTTCATGCATGAGTTTTAACAATCGGGTGAATGTCTTGATGGTGCGAATGCCGGAAGGACCGCAGACCAAGGAATCGACCGCGGCCTATTTAAATCGGCCAGCCGATTATAAATATGCAAACTTTCAGGCTTATTATGAGCAGTTGTCGAATGAGCGTATCGATGAAAGTTTATGGCATTATTATGGCAAATGCAATCAGCGTGAATTTTTGATTAAGCGTTTATCATCGACCTTTAAACAGTCAGAAGCTGAAGTGAAAACGGCGATAAAGTCAGGCGATTTATTTGTCAATGAGTGTTGGATTTATCATGCGTCTGTGCTGGGACGAAAAACTGCATTTTATTTATTTTTTAACAAAGAAGGTGTTTATAAAGGCCATTTTTATTTATGGCCTTACATTTCGTCCATATCATCGCGGTCGCGTTGATTCCGTCGTTTATCCGGTTCGTGCTTAGGCATAGGCACCCCGGCTTCTTTTAATTGATTGAATATAAACTTGGTGAATTTCCTCTGTGGTGGCCCGTGTAAAATTTCGTGCGATTCATCAATGGTTTCTTTTGCGAGCTCATGGTACTCAAATGGTTCTGTATCTTCATTATCCTTCAGTTCACCCATATTCTCCAAGAAGGATTTTGTTATCGGATAGATTTCGTTGGTTTTTTCATCTGAAATTCCCATAATTCTTTTGATTGCGAAAAAGAGCTTGTCTTTTTTCTTTTTCTTTTTCTTTGCACTTAATATGTCATAAATTTCGTCGTAGTTATCCTCATGCTCCTGATAAAAATCCGTTTTACTATATTTTTCCTTAAAGGATTCCATTGCTTCGAGCAATTCTTCACGTTTTGCCTTGGGCTGCCTGCCAGCTGCTTCAATTATACCTTCGTAACCGCTATCTTCTTCTACACCCATCTCCGCGATGATATTATCCAATTCATGTTTGGCAGCTTCTTCAATTTTATCCTTACCCTGATGCTCGAGCATTTCATAAATTTCTTTTGAAAGCACAGATAATTTCTTCGCTTTATTTTTTGCCACCTCGATATCTGCAGCCTTGTAATTCAAGCGAATAAGCAGAAAGAGCATGGCATCTTTGTTCATGGTGCTTTTGAGAAATCTGACTTTGTCCTCAGTTGATAATTTTCTAATGTAATATTTCGGTTTACTTTTTACGGGTCCTTTTTGAACAGTTAATTCAAGTTTACCATTCATCGCATAATTAATTATGCCCTCGACTTTTTTTCCTGAAACTACGATAGAGATGTGTTTGCCTACGAGCTTTGAAAGACGTGCTTCTACGATCTGAGTAATATTTGTCAGGTGGTTCAGTGGTTTATCGAGTTTGGGTATTAGTTCGTCACCATTACTCTCTTTATAATTCTTGTATGCAGTGGTGAATTTACCACTTAAAATTAATGATGACATATCATCTTCAAGTCGTGCCAATGCCAGATTTTGCGCCTGCTCTTCTTTGGCATTCTTATCTTCCTGCTCATGGCTATATTCTGTTTCTTTTCCCTGAATTTCTTTTGCCAGATTTCGTCGAAACTCATAACTGGCTTTCTTTAACGGTCCCTTATATGTCCTCAAAACATTTACAGCCTCTTCAAACTTTTTCTCATAGACCAATTCAGCGGTGGCGTCAGTAAGTTCACGTTTGACTTTTTTGAGGGCAAGGCCCAGGCTTTCTTCCAAAGCATCTATTTTGTCTGTCGATTTGAGGTCATACTTACTACCAGGGTATTGTTTTTGCAGCTTTTTGAAATTGCTTATTGCGGTTTTATAATTATCGGGATTTTCTTTCATATAGTCGACTGCATATTCCCAGGCCGCTTGCTGTTGTAATTCTAATGCACTTGGCTCATCAACCGCCGGCCTGTCTTGAAGCTCATTTACTTCATCTACTTCCTGGGTTTCTACAGTCTTAATCTCTTCTTGTTCAGGTGACTTTTTCGTTAGAATAAAAAAGCCTGCAGCACCCGTGATAATTGCTGCGACAATCACCGTGATCAACAATGCTTGACTGGATTTTTTCGGAACCATAAAAGGATCTGTTTTCGGTGTCGGATGAATGACTTGCGATATGGGATCGCCGGCAAATATGGCATCGATCTCGGTGATGAGTTCCTGCCAGTTGCGATGGCGGTCGTCGCGATCTTTTTCGAGCATTTTCTCAATGAGGTATTTTGTCCCATTGCTAATATTGGGGTTTTCTATTTGTATGTCGGGAACAATATCCGTAATATGTTTGGTTATGATGCCGATAGGGCTGTCAGCATTGAATGGTAAGTTTCCCGTAAGCAGTTCAAAGAGGCTAATTCCCAGAGAGTATAAATCGGTACGGAAATCCATTTCTTTATCGCCCCTGGCCTGTTCAGGGCTGATATAAGCAGGCGTTCCCATAATCACACCAGTCATAGTGACAGTACTTTCTTCGGCCATGCTTTTTGAAAGCCCCATATCCATCAGCATCGCTTTGCCATTCAAGTCAATCATGATGTTGCCCGGTTTAATATCGCGATGCATAATTGCATGCTTAGACCAGGCATGGTCCAGTGCCTCAGCCATTGAGCGAATAATTGTTAGAGCTTCTTCTTCATTGAGCTTACCGACTTCCTTAAGGTGCTCGTCGAGCACAACACCTTCGATATATGAAATGGCCAGGAAATGAATTTTATCCGTCGTGCCGGCATGGTATGCAGTGACAATATTGTGGTGGATAAGTTTACCGGCAATTTTGGCTTCGTGGGTAAAACGAGCGCAAAATTCGTCATCGGCGACCAACTCAGGAGCAAGGATTTTTAATGCTATCTTGCGGTCCATGGAAATCTGTGTGGCCAGCCATACTTCACCCATGCCACCCATACCGAGACGTTTTTCGATGATGTAGTCGTCGATTTGCATGCCAGCGACAACACCAAAGGGAGGCACTTTCACACTCTTACTGCAGGCAATGCACTTAATCTTACTGCCAATCATCGCAGTCTCGACAGTGATTGCGGTGGCGCATTTCGGACAACTAAAATCTACTTCAGACATTTTCTTTCCTACATTTAGCCCAACACCATTATTATATCATATGAAATTGCGCTGTTCAGTTCAATACTGAATCACTAAAAATAGAACGTAAGATACGCCTATTTTATTATAAAAAGTTTGTTTTTAGACTCATTTTACCTGTCCAACTTGCCGGACATTCACGAGTTTGCCGCTGTGCATGGATTCCCTGGCAGCAAGACAATTGTACGCACTTTGTATACCTGTCTCGATAGGCGTGCGGGATTTTGAGATTCCCTGTATGAGGTTAACAAAATCCCACGAGAGGGCATGGTCGCCACCAAAATGGCCAGCATCCTTACCTTGAGGTGAATAATCTGCCTTAAATGAATCGAAGTGCTTCATTAAATGTATCTTGTTTTTGTACCAGTTAAACTCAATTGTTCCCTTATATGAGCTTATTCTGGACCCTCTCATACCCGTATCTCGCAGTGAATAAAACACTTGATTATAGGTTCCGTGGGAACCATCTTCAAATTGCATCAGGCAGGATGATGAATCTTCATTCGCTGTTTCGGGGTCATTGAGGTCTTTGCTGAAAAAGCATTTGTGGTCGTGCCCACCGCCATAGTCACCCATTCTACGATTCAGGGGGCTCTCCAGGCAGCTCTCTACCTCTTTGCACTTGGCACAGGTCAGCCCGGCACGTTTTTTACCCTTGAACAAATTAAATGTTCCCATGGCTGAAATACGGGTAATTTTCTTACCCATCAAAAAGGTAATATAGTCCAGGTCGTGCGTGGCCTTTTGCAGGAAGAGACCGCCACTGATCGTATAATCGCGGTAAAAATGTTCCCAGTATCCCCGTCCGTATGGCACATAGTTATAGGCCATGATATGTTGCGGATCGAGCTCATTTGAGTCGATTAGCTCCTTTGTCTTTATAGCAATAGGCGATACCCGCAGGGGAAAACTCACGACCACCTCACATTTACTTTTCTCAAAGGCCTTTTCCAAAGCACGGGCAGACTTCATATCTATCGCTACCGGTTTTTCCAAATAGAGCGGCAAGTCGTATTTTGCTGCCTGAATGGCAAACTTACTGTGCAGATTGCACTGAGTACCTATTACCAAAGCGTCCGGTTTTACCTCACGAATCATCTTATCGAGAGATTTGTAGAAGCGTACGTCTTCTTTATCTCTGTCATGCAGGCGCTCGGTAGCGCCTTTTTCATCAGGATCCATTATGCCCATCACCCGCACGGTATTGTTCATATGGCGAAAACCTGCTATTACAGCACTGATACGACTGCCAAAGCCGATAACTGCTAACTTAATCATATATGTTCCTTAGTAATTTTTAGGAATGTAGGAGGGCAGGGAAAAAGGGCAAGATTATAGCCAAAAGATTCGCTAGCTAACGTATTGACAAAACCCTCAAAATAACTAAATGTACTATAATCTACTAAACAATTAAGGTATTTAGTATTTTCAATGAAATTGAGCACAAAAACACATTATGGCCTGCGGATTTTGATGCATATCGCGATCGATAAGCGGACAAATAAGCGCAGCTGCGGCAAAGATATATCCAGTCGCCAGGGAATCAATGAGGCCTATATGGAACAATTGATGATTTCATTAAAAAATGCCAGTTTGGTAAAAACGATTCGTGGCCGTAATGGCGGCTATCAATTAGCGAAAGATGCGCATTTGATAAGCCTGCTCGAGGTCGTTGAGGCCTTTGAAGGGCCGATTGATTTAACCGAATCATCTGGAACAGTTCCGGAACAGGTTGCAGCCAATGGTATCTGGTTGCGCCTTGGTGAGCATATTAAGAAGCAGGTTCGGGCAGTAAATCTGGACCAAATCGTTGATGAAGGTCTGCAGCAATCTGCGGATTATATAATTTAACAGGAGTTAATTATGACATTGGACATAGCAAAAGTAAATGCGGATTTGAATACGAAAGATCCATTGGATGTCGTCAGATGGGCTGTGGAATACGGTGGCGATGATGTTATATGCTCAACAAATTTTCGTCCCCAGGAAGCTGTGATTCTTCATATGGTCACCCAGGTAAAGCCGGATATTCCTATTCTTTGGGCCGATGGTGGCTATGCCTTGCCTGAAACCTATCGCTTCGCAGAAAAGCTGATCACTGAGATGAATCTGAATATGCGCATTTTTAATCCCTTGTTAACCAGTGCCCGCCGTGAAGCGATTCACGGACCCGTACCAGGTATTGAAGATGAAGCAGCTCACGACCTTTTTACCCAACAGGTAAAGATAGAACCATTTAAACGCGGACTGGCAGAATTGCAGCCCAAAGTTTGGCTTACAGCCATTCGGGCCGATCAAACCCCGCACCGTGCGACTCTCGATATTGTTTCAGGAGATCCGGACGATGTCTTAAAGGTTAGTCCGGTATTTCATTTTGATGATGCGGCGATGGATGCCTATCTGGCAGCGCACAATCTGCCGGATGAAACAACATATTTCGACCCGACTAAAGTAGAATCAGAACGCGAATGTGGACTGCATGTGGTAGACGGTAAACTCGTCCGCGCTAACGCTTAAAAATAAGGTATTAAATTTTGGACAACGTTTCATTTACACATTTGGATGCATTGGAGGCCGAAGCCATTCACATTATGCTTGAAGTGGCAGCGGAGTTTCAACGTCCTGTATTATTATTTTCCGGAGGTAAAGATTCCCTGTGCTTATTACGTATAGCAGAGAAAGCCTTTCGTCCAGCGCGCTTGCCATTCCCGGTGATGCATATCGATACCAATCACAACTTTCCCGAAGTGCTGGAGTTCCGCGATAGATTGATCGCCGAAAAAGGCGAACGCCTGATTGTTCGCGATGTCGACAGTGCCTTGGAAAGCGGCATTTGCCAAGCACTTGCCGGCGAAATAAGCCGCAACCGTTTACAGAGCCCGGTGCTTGTTGCTGCTATAGAAGAATTTAAATTCGATGCCGCTTTTGGTGGTGGTCGCCGCGATGAAGAAAAGGCCCGTGCCAAAGAGCGCATTTTTTCACATCGCGATGCATTTGGTGGCTGGGAACCAAAAAATCAGCGTCCCGAATTATGGAATTTGTACAATGCCAAACTTGGCGAAGGCGAAAAC
This sequence comes from Lentisphaeria bacterium, assembly GCA_013215875.1. Taxonomy (GTDB): domain Bacteria; phylum Verrucomicrobiota; class Lentisphaeria; order JABSQK01; family JABSQK01; genus JABSQK01. Next base: position 5,150 of record JABSQK010000186.1, on the reverse strand, counting down.
ATGCGGGTATTTCCTATCAGTAACTGGACTGAGCTCGATGTCTGGCAGTACATCAAACGCGAAGAGATGGAAATACCATCGATCTATTATACCCATGAGCGCGAGGTCTTTGAACGCGATGGCCAACTCCTGCCCGTTAGCGACTACATGCCGCTGCGTCCAGGCGAAACAGTGGAAACCAAACAGGTGCGTTTCCGCACAATTGGCGATATGGTTTGTACTGGTGCGATTGAATCCACCGCCCATGTCGTAGATGATATCATTGCCGAAATCGCTTCCGCACGTGTTTCAGAACGCGGACTGCGCGCCGATGACAAATTTAGCGAAACAGCAATGGAAGACCGCAAGAAAGAAGGATATTTTTAGATGTCAGAGATGGACTTATTACGCTTTAATACCTGCGGAAGTGTCGACGATGGAAAGAGCACACTTATTGGCCGCTTGCTTTACGATAGCAAAATGCTTTTTGACGACCAACTCGAGAAGATGGAAAATGCCCGTCTAATTGGTGGCGAGATGAATTATGCCGACATGCTCGACGGCTTAAAAGAAGAACGCGAGCAGGGCATCACCATCGATGTTGCTTACCGCTACTTTGCCACACCCAAACGCAAGTTCATTGTTGCAGATACTCCGGGACATATTCAGTATACCCGCAACATGGTAACCGGTGCATCGACTGCGAATCTATCGCTCATACTTATCGATGCGCGCAAAGGTGTCATCGAGCAGACCCGCCGTCACAGCTACATCGCCTCCTTACTGGGTATTCCACACATCTGTGTATGTATCAATAAAATGGACCTGGTCGATTTTTCAGAAGACGTTTATAACGAGATCGTCCAGGCTTACGAAGAGCTTTCGAAAAATCTCGATATTAAACAGATCAGCTATATTCCATTGAGTGCATTGAATGGCGATAATGTTGTAGAAAAATCCGAAAATATGCCTTGGTACGATGGGCCAGCGGTTCTCGATTTCCTCGAAACAGTACATATCGCCAACGATCGCAATCTGGATAACCCGCGCTTTCCTGTGCAATATGTCATCCGTCCTCGCAGTGATGAATACCACGACTACCGCGCCTTTGCCGGCCAGGTCGCAAGTGGTACATTTAAAGTAGGTGACGAAGTCTTCATCCTACCATCCATTAAGAAATCAATAATTTCGAAAATCGACCTTTTAGAAAAAGATATACCCGTTGCATTTCCACCCATGTCTTGCAACATTCACCTAAAAGATGAAATTGAATGCAGCCGCGGCATGATGATTGTTCCTGTAGATGATGTGCCACAGATGAGTCAGGAATTAGAAGCAATGGTCTGCTGGATGCACGATACACCTTTGCAGAAAAATAAGAAATATATTATCAAGCACACCACCAATTCGACTCGCTGCATGGTCCGTGAACTGGAATACAAGATCAATATCGAAACCCTTGAGCAAGAAGAAGTCACCAGTCTGGAGCTCAATGAAATTGGCAAGATAAAGATTTATACCCAGGCCCCGTTGATCTTTGATGACTATCGCAAAAATCGCCAAACCGGAGGCTTTATTATTGTTGATGAAGCAACAAATGCCACTGTCGCTGCGGGTATGTTACGCGAATCCGATCATAAAGATGAAGAATACGTAATCTAAGAATTGATTCTTTTTATATGCATGGATTTTATTTTTTATGCTGAAACATGTAGGTGCTTATGGACAATAAAAACGGATTTGATCCTACGAACAGTTTCTTAATCGGTCTACTTGTTCCTGTATTTGCGGTGATATTCCATTTTTTATTTTTTAAGATACTCAATGGATTACAAAATATATCTTCAATATTCAATATATTGCAATGGTTGCACTTTTTCTTTTATTTTCCTGGAATGACTCAATTTATATTTATAACTCCATTTAGCAAGTGGGCGAAAAGAAATGAAAAGAACAGGTTTTATATGGGCATGCGGTTGGGTAGTATTCCAATTGTAACTTTGAATATTGCATTTATTATTTATTTTGTAGTAGCAATTTTTAGATGGGGAGCAGCATGGGGCTAGTGGTGTTAAAGAAGATGATCATCAAAGTCTCATCTTACAACTTACTTTGAAGTTTCGGATTCTTTATCGTAAATTAAAACAGTAGCGTCTTCAACTCGATAAGACTTTCCTGCTTGTTTGCAGATCTCTTTGAAGATACTTATTAGATTCATATATCTTAGGGAAATGGTCATTGGTTTTACCTTTTTTCCAATAACAACAATGTAAATACCAGTTCCGTCAATAAAGTCCAGTTCACTACTACGTTCCTTAATAGTGCGGCACACAGTTGAAAAACTGGCCTTTTCAAAATCAACTGTTGGAATCACAATCGCCTTCATTTTCTTAATAGTCAACGGATTAGTTCCTATCAAGACTATTGGAGCATCGCCTTTTTCTCTTGGCTTAAGCACTAGTCCTGCGGGAGTAATAGTAGAACTCAGATTACATGAGAGACTTAGATAATAAATTAGGTTAGTTATGGGGATATTATCAAAATCGAATGTAACTTTTGGAGCATCTTTGCCACTGAGTTTCTTGTGAAGACTTATATTAATTCCATTGCCATCAATAAAATCTCTACTCTTACTTCTTTTTCGTATAAATTTTGTTACAGAATCAAGGGATGCATCTTTAAACGAAACTCTCGGAATAATGATTTCTTTCATTTTTCGATGGATTAGTTTAATTTTCTTGTCGTCTGTAGTCGGTTCTTTTAATTTTGCGACCGCATTAATACTCAAAAGTAGTGATAGTATTATAAATAAAATTTTCATGATTCTGCTCCATTTTCATATAGAACGATGATGGAGCTAATTTATTAGGCATTATGAAATTTCTATTGCCGAGCTGGAGCTCAGCGTTCCCAGGAGTTTTTCACAAAGCCCTCGAGCCGAGCGCGGTCCCAGCAACTCCGCTATTCGATGTTTTGAATTTGTTCGCGGATGCGTTCGAGTTCTGTTTTGAATTCGACGACATATCTGGCAATATCGGAGTTGGCTGCTTTGGAGCCGATTGTATTAATTTCGCGGACAGTTTCCTGGATTAAGAAATCGATTTTGCGTCCGATAACCCCGTCACTGTTAAGCAGCTCGAGCATTTGCGGAAGATGCGCATTGAGCCGGGTAACTTCCTCGCTGATATCTGAACGATCGGCAAAAAACATGACTTCTTTGAGCAGTCGGTCTTCATCGAAGTCGAGATCCTTATCTATATCCTGCAGGCGTTTTTGCAGACGCTCTTTGTATTCCTTTGGTACCGATGGAGCGAGCTTTTCGATTTTATTGAGGAAGCCGCAGAGATTTTCCTGGCGCTGGACCAAGTCTGTTCGCATGGCCTCGCCTTCTTTTGATCGCGAAACGATAAGTGCTTCCAGAGCGCTCGTGATTGCTTCGAGGCACATGGATGTGAGTTCGTCCTGGTCGATTTCTTCAGCGCCGGCAAAAAAGATGTCTGGAATATTGAGCAGGTCGCGAATAGTTAATGTGTTTTCAAGACCAAGTTCTTCTTCGAGTTTTTTTAATTGTTCCCAGCAACTGCGGGCGGCATCGATATTTATTGAGACCGTATTTGCCGGATCTTCGCTGCCAAAAGTGAACTGTGCCTGGATGGCACCACGACTGATCGTATCTTTCACACAGCTGCGCAATTCCGGCTCGCATTGTAGTAGTTCGGATGGAAGCGATAAGCGGATATCGAGCTGTTTGCGATTTACCGAGCTAAGATTTACGATTACCTGTTTGGTGTGTCGCCGGCATTCACCGTGGCCAAAACCTGTCATACTTTTCATATTATTTCCTAAAATTTAAGCAATGCGTTTAATGCATTGCATACTGCGCGTACTGCGGCCTGGTCGATATTGCTGCCAATGCCTGCCCCGATAAAGCTGTGTTTGCCATCTGTATGTTTTAAACGAACGAATGAGACTGCCTCAGCATCGGCAGTTTTTCCACGGGTGCCCTCAGAAAAATCTTCAAGAACAAAGTCATCGACCCCTTCGAGCTGCTTTATGGCATGTACAAATGCAGAGATGGGTCCATTGCCTTCGGCATTTAACTCGTGGTCTTCACCCTTGTATTCAACTTTGACCCGGCCGAGAATAATTGCTGGATCTTCCTGGCTTGGTACGGGCCAATAGTTCTGCAACAAAATGGGTGCATCATCCTGCATATAGGCTTTCTTGAAAAGTGTAAACAATTCTTCAGCAGCCAACTCGCGCTGTACTTCATCGGCAAATACTTGAACCTTTGATGCAAAATCGACCTGGGCCCAACGCGGCAAATTGATATGAAATTCCTGCGAAAGGATATATGCGATTCCGCCTTTGCCGGATTGGCTATTGATGCGTATAAACTTCTCAAAGCTGCGGCCAAGAGATAATGGGTCGATATGCAAATAAGGAATCTTCCATCCTTTAAAATGTTCGGCCAATTCTTCTTTTTGGTTATAGCCCTTATTGATAGCATCTTGATGTGAACCACTGAAAGCAGTAAAGACAAGTTCGCCTGAGTAGGGGTGGCGGGGATGAATTTTAATATCCGTCACTTCTTCCACGAGGTTGGCAATTTGCGGTAAATTATCGAATGATAATCCCGTGTCTATTCCGAGGTAATCCAAGTCTAAGGCGCAGATAATGAGATCGACATTTCCGGTACGTTCGCCGTGGCCGAACAAGGTGCCTTCTACGCGCTGAGCGCCAGCTTTTAAGCTCAGCATGGTCGATGCAATACCCATGCCCATATCATTATGAGCATGCAAAGAAACAATGGTTTGATCCGAAAATTTCTGTCGTTTCATAAATTCTTCGATCATGTCGGCGTATTCATTCGGGAAGCGTCGTTCGACAGTTGCAGGCAAATTCAATACGACTTTTTCATCGCCTTCCGGGCCCCAGGTTTCAACGACTGTATCGCAAACTTTTACGACATAGTCGAGATCCGAATCGGTAAACTCTTCGGGCGAAAACTCAAGACGTACTTTGTCTGGAAAATCGCTTACCCCATCTTTAATCTGCTGTGTGGCATCGCGGGCAATTTCGATCTGTTCATCTTCTGTTCCACCGATAACAAACTGACGGTGCAACTCGCTGGTGGCAATGTAGAAATGGATCATGGCATTTTTTGCACC
>JABSQK010000185.1 GCA_013215875.1 Lentisphaeria bacterium | reverse complement strand
CTTAGTAGAATGATTTTTAATATATCAGAGAATTGGATACCCATTGGTCTGCTGAACGGGCGTTTTTTATCTGCTGTCCACGGGCTGCACTTCAACCAGTCTAGATATCGTGTAACGTGATGATTCTGACCATTTGCTACTGTTATGTGGAGGTGATCTGAGATTCGATATATCGCATAGATGAATGTTGCAGCGCATATTAACGATAACGCTCTGTTCCCGGCATCTCCTGCCGATAACAGACAGAACACCAGTGCCGAACAATAAACCACGGCCAGTGCACAAACGAATGCAAATTCTTTTTTTATCAGTTTGATCATTTTAAATATCCTTCCAGTATGGATTCCATATCCGGATTCAGGTAATGCTCCAGAACATCATTGAGCGTTTCACAGTTATTTTCTTTGCAGAGATTTGCCGGACTGTCGCAGGCGATGATTTCACCCTCATGCATAATTGCCACCCGGTCTGCGATGGGTTCGACAAGTTCAGGAACAGGCACTGCCATCAACACGGTTTTATCTTTATTATCAGCAAGCTCTTTTAAGATTCTGGCAGTTACATTTAATGCAGAAGAATCCAAACCGCCGGAAAATGGTTCATCGAGAATGAAGGTATCGACTTCGCTGATTAGTGCAGAAGCGATTGCCAGCTTCTTTTTTTGCCCGGTAGAATAATTTGTTATGCTGGAATCTATGACTTTTTCGAAATGGTAAAGCTTGGCCAGGCTTTCGATATGCTCGAGCACCTGGAATGAATCGATACCGTAAATATCACCAACTGTGTAGAGATACTCGCGGCCGGTGGGGAAAATAGGGAAGTATTGTTCATAGGGTAAATAGTATAAATTTTTGCGTACAGCCATTTCATTTTCTTCGCTTTCCCAGCGTTTTATCTCGTTTACATAAACCTCGCCTTTTAAAGGATTGATCAGACCGCCAATAGTTGAAAGCAAGGTGGACTTACCACAGCCGTTGGAGCCCATGATACAAAGAAGCTCGCCCTTATTGATTGTTAGATTAATGTCCTTAAGAATGGGCTTGATTTGGAAGTGGTGCCAGAGGTTTTTTACGTCTATCATAATCATTATCCTTTTTGTTAATTACGAAAATAACAAGAGAAACTGTCATCCCCAACGATCCGATTTTTAAGGAATTTACGTGATGTGCACTGAAATGAACTTAAATGACGACTGCCAGTATATATAAATTGTTGCTAAATCAGGCATTTTCATAGTTGCAATTATTTGTATTAGCCTATAATACAAATATGGAAATTCAGCAAAAAGAGAAGCAAACAAAATTTGCTCGTTTAAAAGATGCGATCTATGCAGATATCCTCGATGGGGTATACCAGCCCGGCAGCTTTCTGCCAACAGAGGAAAATTTAGGAACGCGTTTTAATGCAAGTCGTGTAACTATTCGCAAAGCCTTGGCCGAGCTCAAGGACGAAAACGTCTTGAGCAGTATTCAAGGGCAGGGGACGCGGGTAACTTTGGGCACCAATGTTACAAAAAATAATTTCGATATGGTTGCTGTACTTGCCCCGACTCAAGATCCTTTTTTCCAAAGTTTTTATAGTGCCTTTGATGACTGCGTGGAAAAAGCCGGCGGCCTGGTGGTACTGCGGCCAGACCGCAATCAACAAATCTCATCGCCCGATTTTTATATGCAACTTCTCAAACGCGGTATTCGCAACATTGTATTATGGCCTGCGCATGGCTTTGATGATTTGGAATTGCTCGAAAAACTTCGCATTGTCGGAATCAACCTGGTCTTCTTCGACCATGTTGTTGACAGTGCGTATGCCGACTGCGTCTCACTCGACAATGCCCATGCGATGAAAACACTATGTACTTGGATAGAGAAGCAGCAATTCAAAAAGGTGGCGTACCTTGGCTGGAATGATGTGCCCTTGAGCAGTACTGAGGAACGTCTCAATGCGTTTATTAAATATGAGTGTTTTGAACACAGCCTGTTTGAAGTAAGCAAAAATAGGGATTTAGATAAGCAGCTCGAGACATTACTGGCGGCTAATTTTGCCAATGATTTCGATCTGCTTTTTTGTGCCAATGGCGATATGGCAATCAGCGCTGCAAAAGCAATGCAAAAGTCGAATATCCAGCTTCAGATCGTCTGTATCGATGAATTTGTGCGGGATTATTTTCCCGACATTGTCGCCTATGGGCATCCTGTGAAAAAGCTGGCGAAAAAGGTATTCGATTGTTTGTATGATCAAAATTCAAAAGAAACGTGGCAATCAGCAACGTATAATATAAAAGGAAAACTTCATGAATAGTGAATTAATTGAAACCTTACTCAAAGAAGTTCGTGATATACGAGTCGGGGTTATTGGCGATTTTTGTCAGGACTGCTACTGGGACTTGTGCCCGGAAGATGATGTTGTCTCTGTCGAAACCGGAATTGCGGTACAGCGTTTTACCAAACAACGCTACAGTCTGGGCGGTGCTGGCAATGTTGCGATGAATCTAAGTGACCTGGGTGTTCAAAACATTTATGCCTTTGGCGTGGTTGGTAAAGACCCTTTTTCAAAACAAATGCTGGCCTTAATGAATGAAAATGGCATTAATTCCGATGGCATGTTGTACCAGGAAGAAAATTGGAATACCCCGTGCTATATCAAGCCAATAACAAACGGAGTGGAAGGCCATCGCATGGATTTTGGTTGCTTCAATACAATTTCTCCAGAGATGGAATCAGTATTGCTCTCAACCATTAGAGGTGCCATGGATCATTTGGATATCGTCATTGTCAATCAGCAATTACCGCCGGGCTTACATAGCGATACTTTCATTGAAGGGCTAAATGCGATAGTAATTGAAGCGAATAAATTTTTTATTCTCGATAGCCGCGACCTAGGGGATAAATACCACGGGATGATTAAAAAAATTAATGATTACGAAGTGATGTTGGCTGCAGGTCATGATGTTACCCCATTTGACGATATCGATATTGATGACTTGCTCGATGCATGTAAAAAGGCTTTTGAAAAATGGCAACATGCTTTTGTCGTAACCCGTGGTCATAAAGGCTGTCTGATTGTTAAGCCCGGTAATATTTCTGAAATTCCGGGCATCAAGGTAAACGGCGAAATAGACAGTGTGGGTGCTGGCGATACATTTATTGCAGGACTTGCAGCAGCATTTGGTGGGCAATCGAAACTACCGGAAGCTACGGAATTTGCCAATCTTATGGCAAGCATCACAGTGACAAAACTAAATGAAACAGGCACTGCAAGCCCAGCTGAAATTCGTGAAGCAGCGAGTGAACTCAATTATTTATATCACCAGGATCTTGCTGAAAATGTCGACAAGGCGGTTTATTGGACGGACAGTTCGATTGAGGTTATCAATGGTCCTGGTACAGATGAAATAAAACATATAATTTTCGACCATGATGGTACCTTGTCAGTTCTTCGTGAAGGCTGGGAACGTGTGATGCAGCCGGTAATGATGAAGGCG
>JABSQK010000184.1 GCA_013215875.1 Lentisphaeria bacterium | reverse complement strand
TTGTTGTTGTACAGGTGCTTGTTGTTGTACAGGTGCTTGTTGTACAGGTGCTTGCTGTTGTGCAGCTTTTGGCGGGGCAATATTTACTTCATCAAACTGGAGAACATGCTTTTCCATTTCGGCTTCGTCAACTTCGGGTAGAATACCTTCTAAAGGATCGGATGTATCTAAATTTACACCATCTTTGATGCTCATGGGGCCTTTTATTTTAATGCGATCAAATTTGGTTGTTTCCTGGACTGGAACTTGTGTAGCGAGTGTTCCCAATCTTTCTTGTTCTGCCTCTACTTCTTTTTCTGCTTTGCCCGAGCTTAGTTCAAGTGCATCGTTCATCTGTATACCCGGAGCACTTTCTTCTAGATCTGCAATTGCAGGTTCTATGGTGATTTTGGTCTCATCTTCGAAGATATTGTCAGGTGGTGGATTTCCTGCCTTGGATTCACTCCAGGCTTTATTTATCAACTCTTGTATTTGAGACGGATCCTCGCAAAAATTATTGGTGACAATTGTTTCCGCAAATTTTAGAATATCCGGATTGCCGCCTAATGCATCTTTTATTTGTTTAGCTATTTCTTTGTTGATTACGTTTGAATCAACACATAGAAATGCAAACCAAATGAGATCGTCTTTCACTACAGTTTATTCCTCATCAAGTATAATTGTTGCAGTACCATCATCTACGCTGGCCCTAAAATTAAATTCGCTGGTTTTGTCGAGCGAATTTTTGGTTACATGGTATAGATAGGGGAATTGCTTACGTAAATACTCTTCCAGTGTTTGGATGGTTGGGCCGTAGCCATCTTTATAAATAAAGTATTCGAGTTCTTTGGCCATATCCTTTGTTGTTTCATAGCGATCATCTGGATTATATTGCATGGACTTTTTTAGTATGGTGAGAATATGCGGGTCGAGGTCCTCAGGTAGATCGTCCCAGCTTACATGGCCATCTTTGGCAAAACCAACAAAATCTTCCTGTGAATCGCCTACGCGGATTCGTACACCGGATAACATTTCAAACAAAACTGCACCGAGAGAAAAGATATCTGCTTTGAAGTCAACATTTTCCCGATTTGCCTGTTGTGGAGACATGTAAGTTAATTTACCCATTAGCTGGTCTTCTCCCATCATGTCAGATGATGCCACAGCAATACCAAAGTCGGTTAACTTAGGAAGTCCTTCAGTGGTAATCATGATATTGTTCGGGCATACATCGCGATGGACAATACCGAGCGGGCGCCCGTAGTTGTTATTACGTGAATGGGCATAAGCCAGGCCACGAGCGATGCGACTGCAGATAAAGATAGACAGGTTTACAGGAATTTTTTGTCGTGCGACAATGTTATGAAATCGGATGAATTCATGCAATGATAAACCATGGACATATTCCATTGAAAAATAATAGCCTTCTTCCGTTTTTCCCAATTGGTATATTTGCACAATATTTTCGTGTACCAGGTTGGCCACGAGTTTTGCTTCCTGGACAAACATGTCAATAAATTTGGTGTGGTTGGAGAGGCTCGGCAGCAGGGTTTTTAAGGCGACAATTTTTTGGAATCCATTAACGCCATCTTGTATTGCTTCATAGACAGATCCCATACCACCATCGGCAATTTTTCGTATGATGCGGTAAGTATGTACATCGTTTATGGATTTTAACATTTTATTTCCAGTTATTTACTTAGTAGAAGATAATCGATAAGATTGGCTTGGCAAGTACAAATTACTCCTCAATGACGTTTTCCCCTGTATTCTCATCCTCTGGTTTTTTGAGTTTCCCAAATATGAAAAATAGTGCGCCTATAAAACTCCAGAATGTAAAAACGAGGGTAAAGCAAATGGGGATCATTGTCGCGTTAATTTTATCTACTTTAGCAGAACTCAATATTTTCTGGGTAATGACATCTCGAAGGCCAACACCGCCTGGAAATACGGGGATAATGCCCGATGTATTGCTAATTTGTATCGTGAAAAAATAGTAGTGCTTGGACACCGTGTTCTCAGAGACGGCATTTGAAAGTGCTATAAGTGTAAAGCCATTGAAGCTATGGACCACAATCGACATGAGTATT
>JABSQK010000183.1 GCA_013215875.1 Lentisphaeria bacterium | reverse complement strand
ATTTCTATTTCTACTTCTACTTCTATTAGATTAAATATTCCGAACCCTTGGCAAAGGCTTTCGAACCCTTGCTCAAGGGTTAAATTGGAAAGTTTTAAATCTTTAATTTTCAATGAGTTAGGCAAATCCTTATAAATTGCTAAAGCCGACTTTTTCATATTCGCATTAAAGCGCTGATGTTTGAGGAAATTCTTCAAAACAACATAATTTTCATCGGTATAGAAGGCTTTGGAAGCCTTAGCGAAGCCTTCGAAACCCTTACATATGGCTTTAGTAGTAAGTCCAGTATCGAAGGATATTTTCTTCATACTTACCTCGTAAATGCCAAGCATATTTGTCCTGTCATTCGTGAGTAGATAGAAAAAAAGAAGCTTGTCGCTTGAGTCTAAGTTTTCAAACCAGGAGTCCGCCCATATTGAGGATTCTATATATCTTTTAGGCATTATAGCACCCTCAGCCTTGTCGCCACTTGAGCGTTTTGCGTTTGAATCATCCGTTGCCGTTTCAAGTGCTCGAAGAAAGTCCTAACTTTATGCCTTGTCCATTCAGGGCCGAATGCGATTGCCCAATCACTCATTGTCCTTATGCATTCATCCCTTTGGCAGACACACAGAACCCCCCTCTTAAGGAATGCGAAAGGCTTATCCTTTCGATGGGCACAATCTAAGATGATCTGCCAGGGTTTAGAATACTGAGGGTGCGCAACAATCCAGCAATTGTCTTGTTCAAGCAACCGCTGTTCAGCATTCGGACTATCCCTAAATGTCATCGGCAACAAAACCAAAATCTTCATATCATTACCGTTAAGCGATTCAATCTCAATATCCCCAGCTTTTTGCAATTTATAAAGACATTCACGAACATCATTTGAACTATAACCGAGCTTATCTGCAATTGTCTCCGAGCTCGTTATTAGTTCGCATCGCCCCAGTGGAATATGCCATACCGGATGAAGTGTATCGTCGTAGACCATATTGAGACAAAGGTGTAACATTACAGATTTCATGTTATCATTTTTATACGCATGCCAATTTTCAAACTCAGGGTTAATCGTCAAAGAATTTAGCTGTTCTTTAAGTCGCGGTGGTTTATTAATATGTATCATCTTCTAGACTCCGTATTTTGAATAATTATTTGAATTAATGGGAATTTCGAGGTACATTTGTAGTAGTACCCCGAAACTCTGATCTGAGTTTTATTTTGCCGGTGCAGATGCTTCGTACCATCTGTGCCGCATTTTTTTTATTCATTCATGTAGTCCTCAATATCAGATACCTTAAACAGCAGGTTCGACCTGGATTCAGGGCCTAATTTCTTAGTTCTCAAAATACCTTCATCGACTAATTTTTTGAGTCTTGTGCGTGGAATCGAGTACGTTAAAACTACATTTGTTCTATTCATCCATTGAGGCAGAATTGGTACTACTACCGTTTTTGTGCGTTCTTCATTACCCATGTTTTTTCTCCAATTGGGCACAGGCGTAGCCTTACTAAAGTCGACAAAGAAGTTCATCGACAGCAGATAAGGACACAAGTGTCCTGTTAATATCTTTTTTGATTAATACAGCCTTGCCTTAACATCGGACTACATGGGTCCGCTTTGACAGTAGATAACTCTGACCTACATGGCTGCTTTTGGGACTCTCACCCACCTTAAAATGAATAACTCTGACTCACTTTGAGGTTGTCATATGTGCGCGTCTTCGCGACTTTTTTAAAGTCATTACAATCGCTGTTCTGATCTTCTCTGACTATGTGGGGCTTGACAAACCCCGCCTTCAATCATGGACTGCTTCATCTCAGTTTTTCAAAGGCCGTTTGCGCTAACTCTGAGCGACTGGGTATTTGGTAAAAATCACTGACAACTTCATCCCGTCAATGATACAAACTCGGATACGTATGCGCATCTATTTGTATTTACTGCATAGACCGTTTTTTGCCTACTTATATAATATTATATAGGGATTATTCAAATTCAAACTTTTTTAAAAGAATTTTTTATTTTATATAATTCGGCATGGATTCGATGGCCTCTTTTATTTCATCAGCCTTTTCGTAATGGGTGTATCGTGTGACCATAGATTTCTTATCATCCCAACCGCAAATGATCTTTATTATTGCCTCTTTAACACCTTGTTCTGCAAGGATCGTAGCCGTACTATGGCGGTATGAATGAAATGAAAGTAGGTGTTTGCTATCAGATTTTATCCCAACCTCATCACGTATCGCGGTGAACTGCCGACTTGGCGATTTTAACGAATGTATTTCAAACAAATATTCGTTATCTTTAACCTTTGGTATTAAATGCCTGATTGCTGAATGTATATGAATTCTGACTTCTGTTTTCCATTTTGAGGTCTTCGATGGCACAAGCACGAACTTATTATCTTGAATTTCCT
>JABSQK010000182.1 GCA_013215875.1 Lentisphaeria bacterium | reverse complement strand
AGCTCGCAATATGCCGAGTATGTCGGCATCCTGCAAGAGAGCCTCAAGGAGCATTCATGAATGCATTGAAACGCTTTGCGACATCCTACCTACCAGCCATTCTGTTGCTGCTGCTGATTCTCATCACATGGGAAATTCTCGCCGGTATGGATATGAGCGAAAAATTTAAATTAATGGCACCTGCACCATCACGTATTTTTATTTCTGCACTGGCAACTGATGATGACAATGCCACAAGCCTGGGAAAAGCGGCTGGAAATTCGTTCAAATATGCCTGCGGTATTGAGAAAAAAGATCAGGAAAATTCCGGCCACATTAAATTATTAACCGCGGGTCTAAATTCATTTAAATATGCCGGAGCCGGTTTTTTATTGAGTTTCATTTTTGGTAATCTCCTGGCATTTATTATGTCCATGGCCCGTTTTGTCGAACGCAGTATTTACCCATACGCGATTTTTCTTCAGACCGTACCCATTGTGGCTATTGCCCCAATTATCATATTGTGGATTGGGGCTGGACCACAGGGCATTATCTGTATTACATTTATTATTTCTCTTTTTCCAATCATCACCAATAGCACCAGCGGTCTTACCAGCACCCCAAAGGAATGGAGTGAATTAATGGATGTCTACAAAGCCAATTGGCTGCAAATCCTGTTTAAGTTGCGATTGCCAGCTGCCGTACCCAGTATGATTACCGGTGCAAAGATCTCTGCCGGGCTCTCTGTTGTCGGTGCAATTGTCGGTGAATACTTCACTGCTCTGTCCACAAGTGATAATAGCGTAGGTTATGGTTTAGCATATTTATTGCAATCATCCCAAGAGCATGTTAACTTCCCATACTTATTTGCAGTTGCATTTGCCTCTGCTATTATGGGCCTGGGTATTTTTGCAACGGTCAGTATAAGCGGTTTAATTGTAATGAAACTTGGACATTTCCAGGAGAGAGCTATATGAAAAATTTAAAATTTATCGGTATCGTTTTATGTCTATTCTTGGCATCGTGTTCAAAGAAAGTAAAAAAAGAAGTTAAACTGGATAATAAATCAACGAAGAAAGCTGCTGAAGAGATTGCTGTGAGCCTGCAGCTCAATTGGAAACCAGATACTGAACATGGCGGGTATTTCCATGCATTGAACAAGGGCCTCTATAAAGAAAAAGGGCTCAGAGTCTCCATAAAAAATGGCGGTCCCAATACACCGGTAGAGACCCTCGTCGCTGTTGGCGATATGGATTTTGGCCTGGTCAATGCAGATAAAATTCTCGCTGTCAGACAAAATGGCATAAAAATTGTTGGCTTAATGGCCCCCTACCAAATTACCCCGCGCTGTGTTCTTGTACATGAAAATAGTCCATTCAAAACGTTTGAAGATATTAAAGATACCACATTCCTAGCAAATAACAGCAAACCATATTATAAATTTTTGGTCCACAAGTATGGCTTCAAAGGGGTGAAAACAATCCCTTACCGCGGAAACCCTGCACAATTTTTGGCCAACAAAAACTATATTATCCAGGGCTATATAAACAGTGAACCATTAACCATAGCGAAGTTGGGCACTAAGACACGTGCCTTGAAACTGGCAGACGCCGGTTTTAACCCCTATTCCACTGTCTTGATAACAAGTGAAAAACTATTAAAAGAAAAACCCGGTATAGTAGATGCAGTGGTTAAAGCATCGCAAGCTGGTTGGCTGGCTTACCTGGAAAATCCTCAAACCGGCAATGCTGAAATTAAAAAACGCGACCCTGAGGCAGATCCTCAATTGCTAAAAGAAAGTGCGGCAATCTTAAAAGACCTTATGTTGGTGGGCGATGCTAAAGACAAGTTTGGTAATATGACAAAAGAACGCTGGCAGGAACTCGAAAAAATACTCGTGGAATGCAAAGCACTAAAAGAAAGCACAGAAGCGGTTGAATCTGCATTTGATACACGTTATCTTAAGTAACTATGAAATTTATACAAAA
This sequence comes from Lentisphaeria bacterium, assembly GCA_013215875.1. Classification (GTDB taxonomy): domain Bacteria; phylum Verrucomicrobiota; class Lentisphaeria; order JABSQK01; family JABSQK01; genus JABSQK01. Next base: position 3,174 of record JABSQK010000182.1, on the reverse strand, counting down.
ACTCATTAGACAGGCAAGCATTAAAGCTCTCGACAATCTCGAGGATGATGAAAATTATCACTTCGTTCGCCAGAGCAGATTATTTCAAGACCTGAGTGCTGAGGGCTTCATCCTCATAATGAAGTGCCTTGTTGAGCGTCATTATAAACAAAATGAAGTTATCTTCAATGAAGGTAATCCGGGGATCTGCATGTTCCTCGTAAAAAAAGGCCGGGTCGAAATTTTTTCACAAGGTAAAGACGGGCAAGTCGCAGATTTACCAACAGTCTATACCATACTGGAAGCGGGAACGCTTTTTGGTGAAATAAGTATCATCTCCATGTCCTACCGGACAAGTTCGGCAAAAGCACTGGAACAGGATACCACCCTGCTCACTATTTCGACATACGACCTGGAACAACTCATCGAGCAATACCCGCAAGATGGCCTGAGAGTTTTACGAGGCATTGTAGACAGTATCGTGAATCATCTCGTAATTACCGACAGGCGCCTGGGAGAAGCAAACATTCAAATAAAGCTTTTGAAAGAAAAGCTGGCGAAATATGAATGAAAAAAAATATTACCAGGCCTTAATCAAAGCACTGTCTGTTTTTGGACTCATTTTTCTAGTTATTATTCCCCTTGCAGTCACCATGCTCTATATCTGCCGCAGTCTAGTAACTCCAGTAATTTCAGCCTTGTTGATTGCCTATATTCTATTTCCACTCGTACGCTGGTTTTCAAGTATTGGAATTCCCAGGTCCTTGTGCATTATTATCATTGTTTTCAGTATGATCGGTTCAGGTGTTTTTCTTGCCTTGCGGGTTGTACCTGCGGTAAATACTGAAGTAAAAGCGCTGATACCTGCCGATGATGATACAAAAAATGAAAAGAATGGAACCCATTCTCAGGCAATTGAAGAATCGAGGATAATAAAAACAATCAAGGGAATCTCCGACCAGCTCTTTAGCTATGGTATTTTAACAAAACAATTTAGCTCGGAAGAAATAAAAGCCTCCACAATCGACTTGCTGGCTGAAAAAAGTACCAAACTACTCGCCGGCCTGGGTGTCTTCTCTATCGCACTCATCCAGTTTCTAATGATCTTTTTCTTTGTACTGGTATTTGCACTCCACTCAGGACGAAATATTTATAAATTTTTAATCGGAGTATTGCCCAATTCTATTTTTGAAGCAGGCGTATTCACCTTAAATAAAACCACCATCATGTTTGGTAATTATTTACGCGGTGTGGTTCTCGAAACGCTTATCCTGTGGGGAATCAGCCTGGTTCTTATCATACCACTGTGTGTAATGACTGGCCTGTCATTTTTTATGGCACTGGCCATCACCATTGCCATTGCCGGAACAAATGTCGTACGCATTATTGGCCCGATTGTCGGTGGCATCTTAAGTGTATTTCTCGTGCTGACTGCCACGACAGATCTCCTGGCGATATTTATGGTTATTGGCATTGTAGTCATTACCCAGCTACTTGATAATATTCTCGTGCTGCCATTGGTGATGCGCGGTCAATTGGAAGTGCATCCCGTACTTTGCCTTCTAGGTGTACTGTCAGGTGGCATGATTGGCGGGGTCTTAGGCATGATCATGGCCATTCCAATTATCAGTGGAATAAAAGTGGTACACAGGGTGATCACCATTGAATTGAAGAAATTCAATATTGAACATCAAGATGAAATTCCGCATTATGATGAAGCCCAGGTTTAATCATAGACTCACATGAAACTGCTGCTATATCTAATCGCCTTAAGTCCCCTCTTTTCGCAGGAAATTTTAAACGTCAAATTAATTCGTTGTAGCGATGGCGATTCATTTCATGCACTGCATAATAAGAAAGAGATTCAGGTCCGTATTCATGGTATAGATGCGCCTGAATTAATGCAAAGCGGAGGCTTTGTGGCACGGGCATATCTCAAGCTGTTGTTGAAGGATAATAAAATTCGTTTAAAGATTAAAGAAATTGATAAATATGGACGCTATATCGCTCATGTAACTGTTAATAAACAGGATATCGCGCAGCACATGATCCACGCCGGCTGGGCCTGGCATTTTATTCGTTATGCACCCAATGATAAAAAGCTTGCACGTGCCGAAAAACAGGCAAAAAAACACCTGCGAGGGCTATGGGCTTTTAACTCGGTTGCTCCTTGGGAATGGCGAAAAAAAAACAAATAGGTTTTAGCCTAATCTGACTTTCTTTTCCTTAAAATCACTCATGAGCGATTCTCTACATCCACAGCAAATACCATGTGATACAGGTTTGTCCAGTGCCTCCTGGGTCTCCTCATCATCTAGCTGCTTCTGACACCATGCGCATACAACCGAAAATACGGTTTTATTCGTGCTGATTGTCTGATTCATCTTTAGCCTCCTAAAGCTTTATTAAAGTAACAAAGCCACGCTGCTATTTCAAGGTTTAAAACGAAAAATAAACATTTAAAATTGGCCGGTTCGCAATAAAACAAGTGTACAAGCCTCAATTACCTCTATTCCGGCCTCTTTGGCAGCACTCTCTAATGCCGGATTTTCTGCACCAGGATTGATAATAATCCGCCGCGGATTTACTTTTAAGATCTGCGGAATTAAGTCTGTTGAAATTCGTTCGCCAAGATAAAGGGTCAGTGTATCGATCGTTTCATCAATTGTTTCAAGATTGGCCACACAGTCAATTCCCAAAATCTCTTTTGCGGCAGGATGCACAGGGATCACGCCATAACCATCGCTGACTAGCATTTTTACAGCTTTGTTGGAGTAACGCTCTTCTTTTGGCGAGGCGCCCAGAACAAGCACTAAAGTATCTGTTTTTGACATTTTTTTCTCTCCTGTTATTTAAGACACGTTCTGAAACGAGCAGTTCCCTAAATTCATAACAAATTATTTAGTTTCGGTTTGTTGCTTGACTTTGGAGTCGCTTTGAGTCCATTTATGCTCAATTACCCACGGGTACAAGAAAAACAATATGCAAAATGAAATAGATTTACTACTTTCGCTTCAAGAGCTGGAAATAACCCTTGATGAGGCAAAAATACTTCATGATGAAGAGGATAAGCTCATGTCCCTTGAATCAAAAATCAAGAAAATCCGCACTGAAATTGAACAGTCCACTCTTAATCGATACGACCGTTTGAGCCGTCATGGCCTGGGTGTGGTCTCGGTGATCAACACGATGTGT
>JABSQK010000181.1 GCA_013215875.1 Lentisphaeria bacterium | reverse complement strand
GAAATCCAAGATTCATGAACTTCGTGATGCAAAAGATGTTGATAACGTTCTGGCTAGCGAGATTGATCTTGATATCGATGATGATGAAGCTGTTGATCTAGTCATAAAAAGTGGTGGTATTTCAGTGCATAACCCACTCATTGTCCATGGCTCAAATGCCAATACCTCAGACAATCGCCGCTGTGGACTTACCATTCGTTATATTCCCACGACCACAAAAATGGGTGGCTTAGCAGAAGGCGAACTTCAACCCAGTGCCTTTATGCTGCGTGGAAAAGATCATGGTGTAAACGACTACCATCCGCACCCAAAATATATTGAAGGCGAGTGCATGGCATTTGCCGGCTGCGAAGCCTGGGCCTGAATTAAACTATACGGTTTGAGCCAGAGTCTTTTCGAAAATAGTCATTCCGTCTCGAGTCAGATTGTTTCGAAGTCGATATTTCAACAGGCAAGGATGCCTTAACATAGGAAATTCAGATTGCAATAGTCGTGCTTAGAGACCTCATGTGCAAGAGTCATGCCTATGTAGTGAGCCCATCATTGGGCGTTTTTAAAGTTTGCCATTCGCTTTCGCTTTCGATTGTTTCGAAGTCGATATTTCAACAGGCAATGATGCCTTAGCTACATAGAAATTCAGATTGCACGAGTCATCCATTCCAGCTATTTGTCCAGTCGTTTTTTTGCTTCTTGCGCACGCAGGTTGTTCTTTTCTCTGTCTGCTTTGAAACTGCCTGTCGTTACTACATCGTGCAGGGTGGCTCTCTTTTTATAGGGCACGTAGTTACCAATGTGCCAGCCACAGGGCCGGTAAAGCGCAAAGTCACCCGGGTCTAAGTGCAACTGAAATGCACCCGGCATGCTTTTGGTATAATTTAAACATGCCGCTTCGCGTTGCACATCATCCAAGTCATCCAAGCCCAAATCTTTGATGGCATCGCGGACGTTTTCTTCTTCAGGAAATGCCTCATATCGATTATGGCTGTGAGGCACATACCAGGTGCAGGAATCTTCATAGAGCGCGCAGTTTACTTGTAAGCACTTTTGCATGTCAATGATCATAACTTTCCATTCTTCAGCGAATTCATCTTCAAAAACATCCTTGGCCATGTGGTCGCGCAAATCCCGGTGCCAATTCGTGCAGCGGGCTTTTTCTCCGGGCTCAAGTAAAATGCCCACGGCATCAAGCGCGCCATAATTGTGATCTGTAGTGAGCATCTCTTTAAGTATTTCATTGAGTGCGGGCAGATCTCGATAATCTTCAAAGGGTTTCATATCTAATTGATCCGCATAGGAGCCAATGGGTTGCAGGCGCTGGACTTGTGCACCCATTTTTTTGCGCGCAAGATCGCGGGCCTTATCGGTTTCCTGGCGCAAATCAGTGATCAATGACGGTGGCAGGATTGCCCGAAAGATTGTTGCACCTTCTTCATGAAGCTCTGTTAAGTGTTGGTCGGATGACTTCATACGATCATTTACCTTTAGTTTTTAATTTTTCTCTCTTAAGATAGCATGACCTTTTATATTTGCTTTTGAATAACTTTATAAAAGTTGCCAATTAATTAAGTCTTAATCAGACTGGCAAATAGCCTGAGATTACATATAATTATTAATTATGGGATTAGAAAAACTACGGATCTAATAATGAGTGATAATTCAGATAAAAAGCCGGATAAATCAGACGGCGAAGATGAACTCGACTTTTCAGCAATGAATACCATGGCTGAAAGCGGGTCACAGACCATCGGCAAGGTGGATCGTTATCTGCTGCACAAGAAGCTGGGAGCGGGCGCATTTGGGGCAGTTTACCTTGCTACAGATGAGATTTCGGGTATTAAAGTAGCCTTGAAATCCCTGCCTCCATTGATAAGTCACAACCCTGAAGAACTAGAAAATGTACGCGACAACTTTAAATTAATTCACCAGCTTTCCCATCCGAATATCGCTGCTGTGCAGCATTTACATAAGGTCGAAAAATGCGATAATGCAGCGGATAAGGAGCTGGGTTTAATCGATGGCGATTATCTTGTGGTCATGGAATATGTCGAAGGGTCGTGTTTGAGCACCTGGGTTAAACAGTTCGACGACAAAAAAGTGCCCGTTGAAAAGGCTATTGCCATATGTAAAGAAGTGGGCGAAGCGCTGGACTATGCCCATAGTCAAAAAATTCTTCATCGTGATATTAAGCCATCGAATGTCATGTTAACAAAAGATGACCAGGCAAAGATTCTTGATTTTGGCCTGGCTGCTGAAATCCGTTCGAGTATGGGACGCGTAAGTAAAGAAGTGGTGAATACATCTGGAACCCGCCCTTATATGGCTCCGGAACAATGGACGGGTAAGTTGCAAAAAGAACCGACCGACCAATATGCCCTGGGGGCATTGTTCCATGAACTCGTTTCGGCTTATGTGCCGTTCCAAGGTGCCTTTGAAACGGGCGACCAGGCATTGATGCGGGGCGTAGTATTGAATGAAACGATTGATACTCTCGATGAACTGAACAAGCACCAGAATGCTGCGGTACAAAGAGCATTGGCTAAAGAAGCAGGCGATCGCTTTGAGAGTTGCGGGGCATTTATAAAGGCCCTGGAAGGTGAAAAATTTACCAAAGCAAAATCATCTAAAAAAAGGAATAAAGCGTTCATTTTTGGCCTTGTTGCAGCGCTTGTTCTCGGGTTCATAATTGTCCTTGGAGCTGGTGGTTTTTATGCCTGGAACCTATATGACACGGCACAGAAGGAAGAAAAGAGACGGCAGGAAGAAGTGATACGCCTGGCCGAAGAAAAGTCCGCTAAAGAAAAAGCGGCACAACTCTTAGCAGAAAAACTAAAAACGATAAATACGCATATTTTAAATGCCCGAGCGTTTGTCGATATGGAGAAGCTGTCGGAGGCGAGCAATCAAATATCTTTAGCAATCAAACTGGCTCCGGCGAATGTGGAAGCCATTCAGCTAAGAAAAGAGATACAGAATAAATACAGCTTAAACAAGCTCATCCCAATAAAAACAATGGCTGAAATACTGTATGAAGACTTGCAGAAGGATAGCGGAATAGCAAAAGAGCATGGTTTTGAGCAACTGTTTAATGATATGCAAATGGTGGAAAGAGCAGCAAAGAGCTTCTTTCAAAGCAAATCATATGAGAAGTCGATGGAGCAATATACAAAGCTGACTAATAAGTGTGTGGCAATAAAGAAACTGGATGCCGCCCGGGACCTGGCATTGCTTGCTAAGAACAAGACCCTAAACAGCAAGCTCGATCTTAACAAACTTTCAAAAGAACTCTTTGAACAATCTGTCTTAAAAAGAAAACTGGCAGATGCGGCATTTTCAAAAGGAGAATTTGCTGAGAGTTCGGCTTTGTTTGCAGACGCGAAGACCTTGCATGCGTCTTCCATTGCTGACGCGACCTTGCATGAAAAATCACTTAAGGCAAAGCTTGCGATGGGCAAGGGGCTGGCGGCGCTGCCTGAAAATTCTCTAAAGATAAATGCTAAGGCGCAGTATGAAGGTTTTGTAAAAGAAAAAGAGACAGCTGAAGCCGCCTATCAAAAACGTCAATTCGAAGCAGCCGAAACAGCCTGGACGAAAGCCAGTGCTTTGCTAAAGACAGCGAGCGACAACCTTAAGGCAATCACCAATAAATTGAGCAAAAGCAAAAATGAAATTAGCAGCTTTTTTACTGCCAATGCGAGTGAAACGAAATTTGCCAAGGAAGGGGGCGTTGCCTTCACAAACTATAAAGAGGTCTTTGCCAAGGCTCTGGCAGAAGAGAAAGCGTTTAATTATGAACAAGCTACTGTGCACTATTTGCAGGCAAAAGTACATTTGGAAAAGAGTGCATTAAGTTTGCAACCGGAGCTTCTCATCTCGGTGAAAGACAGTATCACGGGTGTATATCTTAAAGCAGATCTCTATGTAAACGGTGTTAAAAAAGGACAAACACCCATGAGTCTAAGTTTTACATACAAGGCCATTGTTACGCTGCAATTGAAACTGGCAGCTTATAAAACAGTTACTAATGTACCGAACTTATCATTTAGAAAAAGCAAAACCCTTGTGCTCACGATGTCCCGAGAACAGGTGCTGCCCAAAGGGACGGTTAAAGTTCCTTATGCACGATATGCCTCTATAAGCGGACTGTCGAGTGGTAGCAGTAATGCATTGGCTGCTCAAAAAAGGGAGCTTGCAAATCACAAGCCTCTTGAAATTAAATTAGCAAAATCGGGGATTCATTTGCGATTAATTCCAGCAGGGTCATTTCAAATGGGTTACAAATATGGAACGACTAAAGAAAAACCTGCACATAAAGTAACTCTGACAAAAAACTATTATATGGCAAAATATGAAATTACTCAGGGGCAGTGGTATAAGGTTATGCGAACATCAATCACCCAGCAGCGCAATATGAAAAATAAAACGGATAATTTAAAAGGGACTGGAAATTCATACCCGATGTATTTTGTCTCGTTGAGTGATACGAATAAATTTCTGAGAAAGCTCGAAAAGCTTGAAGGCCTGGATTACGGTGTATTATCATTGCCCACAGAAGCACAATGGGAGTATGCCTGCCGCGCTGGAACGACATCGAGCACCTATGGATCCTCTTTGAGTCGATTAGCCTGGTATGGAGTTACTGTGGCAAAGGGAACAAATCATACCGTCGGCCAAAAACAAGCCAACGCCTATGGCTTATATGATATGTATGGCAGTGTCTGGGAATGGACGAATGACAAGTATGGATCCTATGGTTCAGGAGCATTAACGAATCCGACCGGGCCTAAAAGTGGTGGAAATCATATCGTTCGTGGCGGCAGCTGGGTTAAGTATACGGTGAGTCCCAGGTCTTCATATCGATTGAGCATATCTCCGACAGGCCGTTTTTTAGATCTGGGCTTCAGGATTGTCTTAAACCCAAAACCATCAGAGTCTTCAAGAAGCTCGGACGTTTATTCCGCGCGTGAGAGAAAGGTGAGAGAAAGAAGAAGACGAGGCAGAGCACGAAATAGTAATTTCCCTCTTGCTGTAAAAACTGCACATTACTCTGGATTGACAAATTTGAGTTATGGCAGTATGAGTGCGCAGGCAATTCAGAAACGGGCAGTTGCCAAGGGGCTTCCCTTAGAAATTCAATTGGCCAAAACGGGTGTGCGCTTTCGACTCATTCCGGCGGGATCATTTACCATGGGTAGCAAAACTGATAGCACAAGTAAACCTACACATAGAGTTACGATCAGTAAAGATTTTTATATGGGTAAATTTGAAGTGACTCAAAAGCAATGGAAACAGGTAATGGGACGCTCGATTAAGCAGCAAATGAAACTGGCAAAAGGGTCGAAGTCATTTAGTGTGGGCGATTCATCCTCCATATATTACGTCTCCTGGGAGGATTGCTCGCAATTCATACGTAAACTTGAAACGCTCGAAGGATTAAAATATGGCAGTATTACTATGCCGACTGAAGCGCAATGGGAATATGCCTGCAGGGCAGGAACAACAGGGGATACATTTGGGGATCTGAATAAAATTTCCTGGTATGGAGGCTCGAGTAAGGGGAAAATATCTTCAGGCGGATTAAAACAGGGTAATGCGTATGGACTATATGATACATTAGGTAGTCTTTGGGAATGGTGTAATGACTGGTATGGGAACTATACGCGGGCATCTGTTGTTGATCCTACTGGGCCAAGGACCGGCTCGAAACACATCTTTAGAGGTGGGAGTTGGATGACTAATAAGAAATTAACAAAGTCTTCCCATCGCCTTTCTCTGGGAAAAAAATCCCGATACCACGACCTTGGCTTTCGAATTGCCTGGAAAATTGATCCTGAATTCCAAAAAGAGAATCAGGCATTTACGATAAACGATGGGCCCTATGTTCGAACTCGTTCCGGGCTGCAATATAAAATATTACGTAGAGGGTATGGCCAAAAACCTACCATGACATCAAAGGTTACGACGCATTATCGGGGATCATTTCTCAATGGCAAAGAGTTTGATAGTAGTTATAAACGCGGAAAGGCCGGCACCTTCGGTGTATCTCAAGTTATTAAGGGGTGGACAGAGGCTCTATTGTTGATGCCCGTGGGCTCGAAATGGAAAGTAATAATCCCGCCAGCGCTTGGTTATGGCAATAAGAAAAATTCTATGATACCAGCAAACTCAACGCTAATTTATGAAATAGAACTTCTCTCTATCACAAAATAAATCTTCATATCCATGTTTCTCAGTAAGAATTTGTGAACGAACAAATAATTGATCTGTCTCTATTCTTCGAGAGTTCTGTATACATTTTCTGCGATGAGAAAATGACCAATTGTACTCGGGTGAACTGGTTCGACACGGAAGAAATCTGTATGGTCACGGCGTTTCATGGCATCTTCAAATAACGTAGAGGTATTGAGTAAACGGGTATTATACTTTTCGCTGAGGCGAATGGTTGCTGAAATATAATCCTGTATGCTGTTGCGAATGTCACCACGATGGGAACCTTCGAGTGCTTCGTAAGACCCATAGAATGGGGTGATCAGCAGGATCTGGCAACTGGGTAAGTGCCTTTTAGTATCGCCAATAACCTGGTCGTAAATTTCTTCATAGCCGGCCGCTTCCTGCTTTGGCAAATTGCCGCCATAGGCTTGCATGCAATCATTGATGCCGATTTTTATGGACAGCCAATCCGGCTTATAGTCGACGACATCATCCATCCAGCGATCGCGCAGGTTTTCCACATTGTTGCCACCGATACCCGTATTTATAATTTTGATGTTCTTATCTAATTCTCGAGTGTAGAGCATGTGTTTAAAAAAGTTAACATAGCCGCTACCGATGCCGTCCTGGTTGCGTCCGGAATCGGTAATACTGTCGCCTGTGAATAGAATTGTTTGTCCGTCTTGAATCGCTGTAGCCATAATGGGTACCTTTCTTTTTGTTTGCTGAATATAAGAGCAAGCAAGGATGGGTCAAGTTTGGTGTGGGCAATAATAATATTGCCCAGTGAATATTCGAGCCGGAGGCTGCGATGCCCAGTGAACTACAACGCGTTCGGAGACCCCGACCTACTTTTAGCGATGCCCAGTGAACTAATATTCGAGCCGGAGGCTGCGATGCCCAGTGAACTAATATTCGAGCCGGAGGCTGCGATGCCCAGTGAGCTGCTTTACTTACAAGTCGAGTTTGCCTTGACGGGCCTCGTTGAGAATTTTTGCGACGGGTGCAAAGCTT
>JABSQK010000180.1 GCA_013215875.1 Lentisphaeria bacterium | reverse complement strand
ACTGCGGGTGAATGTTATATTTTTGAAATGCACTCCCATGACAGGGCTGTGTTCCGTGCCATGCTCATGTCGACCCTCTATGCGGATAAACTCTGTTAAGCTGGCAGCTTCGAGTCCGTCTTCTGGTTTATCGCTATCTGTGCAGTAATAGAGCCGGGATGTTTTCGCATGGTAAACCCAGGAATCTGGCTTTATAACAGATAAACTGTTTTCCAGCCAGATGGACCCATCGGGTGCACATGGTGGAGGACCGATTGGATAAGTGCAGTTTTCGTCAAGTTGAACAATGTTATTGTCAAAATCAATATGCTTCAATGGCAGAATATTCATCGTCCACTGCAAACACGGAATAATTAAAAACTCAGCTTCGTCGAGATCATCTGCGGCTTTAATTGCCCCAGAAGAAAATGTGAACCGATCATGCATAGAGCAGTATCCATCTTTTGCCCAATGCTGATTATCCATCGGGCCATCAGGACCATAGAGTGCTATATCGTCGCATACTGCTGTAGCCTCTGGGCGGATAGCTTCACCACGGGCACGGGAACAGGGCCTTTTCTGCTATAGAGTGTGTTGACAGATGTACCCTCAGGAAGGTCTGTGTACCAAATTTTTCCCTCTAATTCTTTGGGGATATCTGCTAGACCCTCGCAGCGTTGCCAGTTGTCGAGGGCATATGCAGAGCTAATCTCAGTATTCGCATTTTCTGAACCTTGCCAATTAACTGTAAATTCGCCATCACCCGAATCTTCTGCTTCAATAATTAAGGTTTCTGTTAAGCGGTGTGTGCCAGCAGCGAGATGAACAGTAATATCCTCTTTTTTATCAGTGAAATTTTGGATAATTTCTCTAACTTTTTTGCGTGCTTGTTCGAGGCTTTTGAATGGCGCTTCTGAGCTGCCAGTATTGTCATCGTTACCAGATGGCGAAATATGAAATTCAATCATTGTTAATCCTTATGAAAATTTTGAGCATACTTTAGCCCGCATATGGGATAAAACAAATTCACGGTTAAGTCAAATTAAAGATTTGGTATTATTTATAAGCACACGTTGGAAAGTGTCTGGATTGTGAGGAATACATAATAGTTTGGCTATGGCGTTCTTATTTCAGTCACTGAACGGCTAAGCTGTGCATTGCTACAGCTTAGACGAATGAAATTGCCTTGTAGTGTAATGGTAACACATGAGACTTTGAATCTCATATTCTCGGTTCGAACCCGAGCGAGGCATCCAATTTTATTATGTCGGGTTTGTGACAAAGCTTGTTCGATTTAAAACTAATATTCGAGTAGTAATTTTATCTTTCATTGCTATTTTAAAGACAGATAACTACAACAAAAAGGGTAATCTTATGTTTCGTTTCCTTCAGAAAAAAAGTAAAATATTCTCAGTAATCTCTTTCTCAATCGTCATTAGTTTATGCAGTTCAGGTTGTGCCGCAATGATGGCAGCAAACCAGCCCGATTATACTGATTTAGCATTTTTGCATAATGGCGTAAGCCGTACAAATGTTGTAGCGGAATTGGGTAAACCAATCCTGAGTGAAAAGGATGCCAAGGGGAATTTAATTGAAACCTACCAATTTAAACAAGGCTATAAAACATCCACCAGAGTTATCCGTATCATGTTCCATGTCGCTGCAGATGTATTCACTCTCTTCCTTTGGGAGTTCATTGGCATGCCAATGGAAACTGCATTCGATGGTAATGTAACCACAGTAAATACCACATATGATAATAAGAAAAAAATAGCTGAATTGAAAATTATAGAGAAGAAATAAATTTAGTTCCAGCTAATTAAAGTGCCAATCACAGGCGTATCTCTTGTGGCTTTTTTTTTAGAAGTTAATTGTCATTCCAAAATTCCAGCCCTGAAAGGATAAATCAAGATCGTAGCTTTCTTCATCAAATTCAAAATTCGTCATCCGACCAATTTTAAATGATGTATTACCTGAGAATGGTATAGTGATAGAAGGGGCCATTTCCCATGATAGTTTCGCCCCTCTTTCAAAGGCACCAAAATTTGCGGCTAAGGGATTGGTTTTTTTATCTTCTTTTATTTTGAAATTCCCAAGAGATTGCCCCTCTAGAACTTCTGCTTCATCAATAATAAGGTTATTTCCGCCTTCATTACCTGAAGAACTGCTCTTTAATTGAGACATAACTTCAGCTGCCAAAATTAATTCACCGATATCAATGATTGTGATTGTTGTTATTTCAAATCCTCTATAAATTGAAGTAAGGAAAATAACGATGGGTCTTTTATGGCTTTCATACCCATAAATGATTCCCCTCTCCAGCGCATCAAGTGTTTCACTAAATGTAATCTCATACAAAAGGTCTGCTTCACTGCTAGCCTCGGATCGGTCGAATTCTGAAATCCAAGGACTAGTGCTTTTCTGTGCGTCATCCTGTGCCTGTATTGGACTGTATAATAAAGCTAAAAAAACAACTGTAAGCATAGAGAACTTCATATGGCCTGAATGTCTATACATATTTGATCCCCCGGAAAACATGCTTCAGATGATTGAGCTCTGGAGCTTTTATGTTGGTTTCTTCAAAACTATAGATCCGCTCTTCTCTGATACAAATTATCATTCTCAGTAATTGTAACGCACATTTAGATAAATAAATATGAATCATTTATCTGGGCCTGGAGCCACCCTGTAAGGCGCTAGTCTTTGCTGTAGTTCTTTTTTATTTTCATATCGATCGCCGCTACAATTTTTTCGGAAACTTCATTATTTCCTTTCGTACCGACGCGTATAGACATTTCTGTCCAGTTTACGTTAATGGATTTTAGGGCGATGAAGATTTCTTTTTCATCTTTTGTTGTGGCTATGACATGCCCAATTGCATGGCCTGTATAACCTATGATATGTTTATAATTCATTTCTCTAAGGGTATCTTCACTTGAGAGCTTTACTGCAGAAAGTGAAAAATTGTAGTTCTTCTTGATATCATGATCGATAGCAATAGCCCGGTTGATTTTCTTTTTGGCAGCCTTTAATCGCGCTTTATTTCGCTCTGGCATTTCACTGACATGTTTTGCAGTCCCCTTCGCTGCTTCACTACCAATTGTTAAAATACCTAAACAACCAGTAAGTAAAAACCCCATCATAAATAGACATAAAAATTTCATCATCACACTTCTCTCCTTCATAATCAATACCGAGCTTAGTTCCTCTTAACAGCTATTCAAATGATTTTTTTAAGTTATTACATTTGTGTATTTGAAGAGAATAGAAGTCAGGAGGGCAATGACAAAAATACAGAGCCTGAAGGATCATTTATTCAGGCTAATGGCAGAAAGTACGAGGCGTGTGCAAAGCTGCGGGAAATCGATCCCTGCTTCATTTGCTGATTTTGGTAGCAAACTTGTGCTGGTGAAGCCGGGCAAATTATTAACCTCGAGAATTTTTGAAATTCCTGTGTTTGGATCAAGGATCATATCGACCCTTAGCAGGTGTCTGGCATTCAGTACATTCCAGGAATCGACTGCTTGTTGCTTCAGCATGGGTAGAAGTTCTTCAGCGATATTCAATGGTGGACAGTGATACTCTGTTTTGCCATTTTTATATTCGTATTTTGCATCGAAATCATAAATTTCACCGGGCGGAATAATTTCAACTGGGGTGAGGGCATGTCCATCGATCATTCCAACTGTAAGTTCATGGCCGGTGACGAATTCTTCGACTACCACTTCCGTATCTTCTGAAAATGCCAATTCCAATGCGGTGTCCCATTGCTCTGGCGATTTGACAATTGTTAGTCCAAATGTGCTTCCAGCATTGTTCGGTTTAACAATGAGCGGTAAATCCATATCATCTGGAAAAGGAATTCCTTGAGTAATCATAATTCCTTTGGGAATGGGCAAGCCGGCCTTTTCGAGAACATCTTTTGTTAACTGTTTGCTGATCATGATGCGGCAAGGCTCAGGGCCGCTGCCGACATAGGGCACCTGTGCATCTTCAAGTAGTTGTTGAATGCCGCCATTTTCTCCAAAACCACCATGGAGTACCGGGAAGACGACATCATAGTCCGTGATATTCGCAGGTAATGTATCACTTGTTAAATCTATGCGGCTAACATTTGCACCAATTGATTCCAGTGCCTCTGCTACTGCAGTGCCGGATTTTATTGATACATCGCGTTCTGAACTTGTGCCGCCCAATAAGACTGCAATTTTTATATTACGGGTTGTGTCTGAAAATGTTTTAACTTGCATTCAGCCTCCTGAGCAATTCGCCTGTTGACTGATTTATAGTACCCGCTCCAAGTATGGCAATCAAACCTTTATCGATCTTTGTCGAAAGTAAATTTTCTGCCAGGCTATAAAAATCGCCAGTCCAGTTTTTTGCTTCTATATTTTTTATTTCGGAGACGATATTTTTATCATCTGCAATTGTGGAGTCATCGAGCCAGGCGCCAAATGTTTCTGTGACTGTAAGTTCATCGGCGAGGGAAAGCTCTTGGGCAAAGTCTTTATAATAGCGTGCGACACGTTCATTGCGGTGCGGTTGTATCACGACATGAATATTATGTTCGGGCCAGGCTTCACGTAATGCTTGTATACAGGCTTTTACCTCACGGGGATGATGGGCATAATCTTCGACGATAATTAATTCATCTGATTCATAACGAATGCTGAGACGACGGTCGACAGATTCGAAATCATATATTGCGGCAATTGCATCTGCAGGATTAATTCCAATACACTCTGCTGCTTTAATGGCAAAATGTGCATTGATGCGATTGTGCCTGCCGGGAAGTTTTAAACGGAGCTCAGCGAGTTCGTCATCAACCCATATTACATTGCTATGGTCCCTGAGCACGTCTCTACAGGACTCGCTGTTTTCTGCAATTACCGTTTGCGCTTTTGATGCAAAGATTCGAAAGCAGTTTTGCAGTTCATCTACTCCGCCAATGCTCCATGAATGGTCGTCGTCCAAATTACTGATGATTGCTATGGTGCTGTGCATGTATTCCTGGGAACGATCGGATTCATCTACTTCAGTGAGAAAGATCCCGCTTTCACCAACGGCTGCAGATGCTTGATTGCAGGGTAAGCCACCAATCATGTATGTCGCACTAACGCCGACTTTATTTAAGATATGGCTGAGCATGGCTGTAATGGTTGTTTTACCATGGGAGCCTGCCACAGTGATGACGGTTGGGTATTCTTCGCTTAATTGTGCCAGAAAAAGGCCCCGGGGAATTTCTTCTATCTGTAGTTTTTTAGCGGCACTTCGTTCGGGATTATCAGACTGAATGGCACTGGAATAAACCAATAGGTCGATCGCATCTGTTATGTATTCAGCATCATGACTGTAATTTATGGGGATGCCGGCTTTTTCCAATTGCTCAGTAAATGCGGATCTTTCACAGTCTGAACCCAGGACCTTATAACCCATCCCGTGAGCGATCAATGCAAGGCCACTCATGCCAGCACCACCAATTCCTGTAAAATAAACTGTCCGTGTCGTCGTCATATATCTATATGCAGGAAATTTATGACAAATGCAAATTTAACGCAAAATAATTCTATTGAAACAGGCGACTGCATTATGATATGGCTCGCAGTAGACGCTTGCTGTATGAACCAATTTGGGTTGCTAATAGTTTGTTTTATCAATTATTGAGGCTAGTTTGACTTGAGCTTAAACAGGGATTATTTGACTATATGAATCTACTTAATACGCTGAAAATAGTGCTCGCAACGATACTTCTATTTTTGGTCTCGTGCCGGCATCCACCTGACTATGTGGAGATGACTGAATTTCAGTTGGAGTCAAAAATACCCGTAGCGCAGCGACTAGAGATTTCTGATTTCATTTTACGAGACCATCTTCTTGTTGATAAGCTACCAGCGAAATTGACAATCGTGGAAGCGAAAGCGCTCGTCTTGAAGGCTCATCCGGATCTGAAGGCTGCCGGGCAACGGATTTTGAGAGCAAAAGCGATTGTTGATCAGGCCCGGGCAAGTTATCATCCCAGCGTGTCTTTAAATAGCTCAAGTAAACACCAGCATGATTCAGCACTTGATATTTCGGGGAACAAGACTGCTTCGTATGAAACTTATAGCAGCAACCTTAGTGCCCAATGGCTTGTTTTTGATGGCTATGCCAGAAAGTATAATTTGCTCGCCAGTAAATATGCGAAACAAGCCAGTGTCTCTGCACAGCAGGATGTTCAGCGTTTATTGGTGGATGCAGTATCGCAGGCCTATTATCAGACATTGCTGGCCAGTAAACAAATGAGCATCAATTTGCAGTTGAAACAATTCAACGACGACTTTTATAAGCGCACTGCATTGAAAGAAAAGGCTGGGGCTGCGACAAAGGCGGACGTGAATAATTTTACAGTGAATGCAAATGATTCGCACATTGCCTATTTGAGCGCCAAGGATTCATTTGAAACTGCAAAACTCATCTTGGCGGAATTGCTCGGAATGCCGGGAGCAGATACCACAGAATTCAAACCGGAATTATTGAAGCTCAATATTAAAATTCCAGAATTGGGCCAGGCGATTGAAAATGCCATGTTGCATCGTGCAGATTTGAAGGTATTGCAAGCACAAATTCGTCAGGCATCTGCACAAACAAAGAGTGCCCGTAGCGAGTATTTACCTCAGCTATTAATAGAAGGAAATTATGGACGTTCCTCATTTAATGAACTCGAATTTGGCAACGATTATAAAAGCAGCAGTTTGAGTTCAGTTTTAACCTGGAATTTGTACACAGGCTATTCGACCCGAGCTCTGATAAAACAGCGAAATGCTGAAAAGAAAGAGTTGCTGGAAAATTTGCATTCGCAGTGGAATAAGATCATTAGCGAGATACGCCAGCAACGCTTGTCATTGAAAACTGTGCTCGAAAAAATTACCCTGCAAACTCAATCTGCAGATCTCAGTAAACGTATTTATGATGATACAAAAAAGCTTTACGATAATGGTGCAGTAACGATCACGCGGGTGAATGAAGTGCTGACCAATTTTAGTGTCGCCCAAATTCGCCAGGCAGTATTCGAAATCGAAGCATTGCGTCGCAAGGCAATACTCGACTCATTGCAAGGCATAAATTCCAAGTAAGCGTGTAAAACAATGGGCCAGTTATAGACTCTATATAAGGATAAGAGGGACTTCTTAAGTGAAATATATCATTTTAATTTATTGTGTGCTTAGTAATTTTACCTTCGCAGATGATTGGACGATTTTTCGTGGTAAGCCGGATCTAAGATCTGTGCAAAATGCCAAGCACATGCCGAATCTTAAAAAGCTGAAAAAGGTCTGGGAGTTCAATGCCCAAAAAACAGTGAATGGGACTGTGGTAATAAAAGGGGATCATCTATTTGTAGGTTCGCATACTAATATCTTCCATTGTTTAAATCGAAAGACGGGCAAAGAAATTTGGCAATTTAAATCCGAAGAACCCATCGATGGTAGTGCATTAATAATTGGTGAGAAAGTCTTTTTTGCCAACAGTAGTGGCAGCCTCTATTGCCTGGCTACAAAAACAGGAAAAGTCATTTGGAAAAAAAGCTTGGATGACAAAATTATGGGTGCGGCAAATCGTCTCGATATAAAGAAAAAATCCTATCTTGTCTTTGGTTCTTATGATGGCTCTCTGTATTGTCTGGATGCAGATACAGGCAAGGAACTGTGGAAAATGGAATCGTCAAATTATATCAATGGTACGCCGGCAATCGCTGATGGAAAAATTGCTATTGGTGGATGCGACTCGAATATATATGTGCTGGATAGCGCAGGTAAAGAACATGCAAAATTCAGCTTAGGTGCATACATCGCGGGATCTGCTGCTCTTGTGGACGGCCATATT
>JABSQK010000018.1 GCA_013215875.1 Lentisphaeria bacterium | reverse complement strand
GATCTGGATGCCTTTGATTTTGCATCTATAGATACTGAATTCAAATTAGATCATGACCTGATTCTTCATCTTGGCGGACGTCTTTGTTCAAAGTACCTGGAACAGCATTTGTCCAAACTGGATTGTCCCTATATTTTAATTAATGCACACGCGGATCGCTTAAATCCCCTGCAGCGTGAAATCATTCAGATAGAAGCAGAATTGGACAGTCTGCTTAAACTTGAGTTAGACACAGCTTCTAATGCGACTCCTTACAAGGCAATCAATTCATCCACAAATGAAAAACTGGCAGAGGCTTTAGAAACGGCTGAGTTTAATGAATACCATGTGGCTGTGGCTATTTCCCAATCGCTTGGCGAGCAGGATCTATTTATTGGCAATAGTACGCCGATTCGAACATTCAATTCCATTGCTCTTCCAGAAACGACAGTTGCCAGCAATCGCGGTGCGAGTGGAATCGATGGATTAATCGCAACGGCCTGTGGCTTTGCATATCAACGTAAGAACGCTTTAACAGCAGTCATCGGTGATTTATCGTCATTGCACGACCTGAATTCACTCGCTTTAATTTCTAGACTGGACACTGCCTTCATTCTTGTCATCATTAACAATGATGGTGGTGGCATATTCAATTTCCTACCCATACGTGAAAATGAAAATTTCGAGCGCTATTTTTTAAGCCCGCATGGCATGGATTTTTCTTCTGCAGCCGGTATGTTTAAGCTCGCCTATCAGAAATGCATGAATCAATCTGAGTTTGAGAATGCCTATAAACAAGCTCTTAGTAGTGAATCTAAAATGATCATCGAAGTAACTATGCCATCTGAATCGACCTGTAAATTTGTAGAAACAATGAGGTGTACGAATGGCTAATACTGTAGCAAATGTTTTCACGATGGAAACGGTACCATTAAAATTTGGGTGGAACCTCAGCCAGGAAGTCGGCTACGATGCTGCCTACCTAAGCATGAAACATGTAATGCTTCTTGCCGACCCAAACGTTCTTGAGCTCGCAGCAGTAGTAACAAAGAGTTTAACTGAGCAGGATATCACGTATACTCTGTTTACCGATATCGCCAGTGAACCGACTGATAAATCGTGGCAACTGGCAATCGACTGCGCCCAAGCGGAAAAATTTGATGGCTTTATTGCGATCGGTGGTGGATCAACATTAGATACAGCAAAAGCGGCCAGCCTATACAGTGAGTATCCTGACGATTTCCTGGCCTACATTAACAAACCGATAGGACAGGCAAAGCCCATTCCAGGACCCTTAAAACCGCTGATCGCGATTCCTACTACAGCAGGTACGGGCAGCGAGACAACCAGTATCGCTGTCGTCGATATTCTTGATCTCAATGTGAAGACAGGCATATCACATCGTTTACTGCGCCCCACTCTGGCAGTGATCGACCCGGCCAATACGCTGGACTGTCCAGGAAATGTGAGTGCCTTTTGTGGCCTCGATGTATTCAGCCATGCCCTGGAATCGTATACCAGTTGCCACTATACAACAAAGGCAGCACCGGAACGCCCTGAACTGCGCCCACCATATTCCGGCGCCAATCCCATTAGCGATGTGTGGTGTGAAGCTGCATTATTGAAAGTTCACCAATACCTGGTCCGGGCGTATCAAAGTCCTGGCGACCGTGAAGCGCGAGAAGAACTCATTCTTGCATCATCCTTTGCAGGCATGGGATTTGGCAATGCCGGGGTACATATTCCCCATGCCATGTCGTATCCCATCGCCGGCCACATGAAAGAAATAGGCTCGTCCTTAAAAGTACCCCATGGACAAGCTGTGATATTTGGTGCTGCCGCAACAATGGAATTTATATCTGATGTACTTACCGAAAAACACTTAAAGGTTCTCGAGATACTTGGCATGGACACTGCAAAAGTAAAAGCAGAAGATGCAGCCAAACATATCGCGGATTATATTCGCAACTTAATTCGATCTCTCGAACTGCCCAATGGCTTATCCGCTATTGGCTACAAAGATGAGCATATTCCTGCATTGACTCAAGGAACCTTCATGCAGGAGCGTTTAATGGTCCAGTCACCTAAAGAAGTCACTCAAAGCGATATTGAAGAGATCTACACCAAATCAATGAGCTTATGGTAAATTGAACGAGCAATGGGTCTCAATAGACGACCTTGACTCTTTGAATGAATTTGATTAGTATAATTAAAGAATCAAATTTTGGATCCATATGAAATGCTTCGAGTGTCATAATGACTTTAGTCCCGATGAGCTCATCGATATACAAGGCAAGGCGATTTGCGGATCATGCAAAGTCCTGGTAATCCAAAAATTTAAAGAAGGTTTGGGCTTCGATTATGATCTGTGCCGCAAAAACCAGGTCGTGATTATAAAAAAAGGCAGCAAACTACCTGCAAACTGCCTGCGCTGCGGTGATGAAACAGTTTTTATTTTGAAACGTAAAACCAAGTGGATACCGCCAAATGCATATTTATTACTCCTACTGGGAATCCTTCCTTATATTATCTATTCCTTATTCTATTCGACTAAAATTACCTTAGATATTCCCATGTGCAAAAAGCACAAAATGTGGCATTATTCTAATAAGTGGGCCATGCTGGGCTGTTTACTTATTTCTGTTCTCTGCATAATTGTGGGGCATATAGTCATTAGTTTTTTTGCCATTTTATTAATGTTTGTATTCATGGCCCAATTCATCACCTATGGCGTATCCCTTTCACGAGTATCTGACGATCATCTTTATTTTGTGGGATTGCCCAAAGGGTTTGTCAAAGAACTTCCCAAGCAGGAGAATCCGGAAAATATTTAGCATATTGCTCAATTAGACCCTGATTCATCCACACAGAAATCCCCTTATGCTCGATTTAATTTTATTAACCGCTATCTTGTTAAATGTTTAAACATATTATTTTCATCGCCTTTTTAATTCATCTCATTCACGTTCGTGCTGAGGATGAAAATTCAGATACTGAAAAAGATGATGAATCCCGCTCATTGAATAAGGTCGAATTATATCGCGGTAAAATCGGTAATTTTTCGCGGAGGCAGATTCATCGTTTTGATCAATTCTTCAATGATGAAAATGTTGAAGAAGAAACACAAAAATCATACATACGTATTTCACCATCTGTATTAATTAGTGAAGGAGGATCCATTGATAAACGCCTGGATATTGATGTTTATATCCACTTGCCAAATCTTGAAAATAAAGGTAGGTTTTTTATTCAATCAGTAACTGAAAAATTTGAATCTGATTTTTTGGAAGATCTTTTATTTGATGATGAAAATGATGAAGGTGATGAACTCAACAAGGATGACTCAATAACTGTTGGTTTGCAATATGATTTTATACGTGAGCAAAAGATGCATTTAAAATTATCTGCAGGGCCAAAGTACCGAGATTCTTCCTTGCAAACGTACATCAAAGTACGCGGCCGCTATAGCTTTAAAATAAGCGACTGGGATTATCGCCTGACACAAAATATTTTTTATGATGATCATGAATATGGCGAACGCAGTGCAATTGACATTTCCCGTCTATTGACTCGTAAAAGTATGTTACGATTCTCATCGGCTGCTTTGTGGACTGAATCTACAGATAATGTTGAGTTAAGTCATAGTCTATTATACCGCTACGCCTTAACTCAAACGAGTGCTATATCACCAAAAATATCAATGTTTTACACGACAAATGAACCTGTTGTTGTTGATCATTACAGGTTTGCAATTGAGTACCGCCGAAGGCTTCGCTATGACTGGTGCCAATTGATTGTGCGCCCCGCTATTCATTATCCACGCTTGGAGGATTATAAATCGGAAACAACATTATTTATAGAATTGGGCCTGACATTTTAGTTAATAAAATCGCCAGCTGCCTTGTTGGTATCAAGCAACTTCTCCCATCATTCCCTTCCTACTGATGCGGCAGCAAATAATGGTGCATTGACTATTCGGATTTTGAATGCTCAGTTGTGCCTGCGCGCAAATAAGGCAATGCTGGCATCGTTGTTTTGACGCAGTGCAGCAGAGCGACTAAAGACAATCGCTCTGCGGGTTGCAGCTATTTTTAATTGCCGCATCAGTAGACTGCCTAAATCCCTAATCGCCTAAATTCCTCCCCTCCTCTTGATCGATGAACAATATGTATATATACTTAAGACATATAAACTTAACTAAATGGTGGATGAAAATATGAAACACATTACAGCTTATCTTGTTGCCTTTATTACAGTTACATTCTCACTCGCTGGAGCAGAACGCAATGTATCTGAATGGTCATTTTCTAAAGTTCTATCTGGTCCTAAAATTAGTCAGTCAGACCTTAAAAACAAAGTTGTTGTATATGAATTCTGGGGTGTCAACTGCCCGCCATGTTTAGCTTCAATACCGAAGCTCAGTGCCTTAGATAAAGAATATCGTGATAAGGGCTTAATTATTATTGGCTGCCATGCTCAAGGCGGTTCTGATGCAAATGTTGTAAAGGTGGCCAAAAGCCGAGGCGCCACTTTCACCATTACAAAAAGCGGCCATAGTCCAATACAATTCAGGGGCATTCCACGTATGTTCGTTTTTGATGCGACTGGTAAATTGGTTTATGATGGCGGCCCTTCTAAGGGATATGCCGCGATTAGAGAGGCCATGAAGAATTTACCGGGAGCCATCCTCGAAGGACGAACATTTAAAAAGTTCAAAAGAGAGTCTAAACAATTAGTTGCCCGCAAAGGACTCGGCGCGCTTTATATATCGTTGAATAAAAAGAAAGCAGATGATCCTATTTTTTGATAAAGTTTATAAAACAATTATAGGAAAACAATTAGATACTAGAATACAAAGTTATATTGCCGCTCATAAAGATGAAGATATTGGTACT
>JABSQK010000179.1 GCA_013215875.1 Lentisphaeria bacterium | reverse complement strand
GAACTGGTCTTTTATGATATTACTGCATCTGCGGAACGACGTAAAATAGATCTCGATATGGTAAAAGATGTGGCGCAAAATATCCGCATACCATTTTCTGTAGGTGGCGGTATAGCCGATCTCAATGACATGTACGATGTACTGCTGGCTGGTTCGGAAAAGGTCTCTGTTAATTCCCTGGCTGTTAGCAATCCAGAAATTATTGCAGAAGGATCCAAACAGTTTGGTGCTCAATGCATTGTGCTAGGTATGGATCCTGTAAAAACGGATGATCTTGAAAAATGCCCCAGTGGTTATGAAATTACCACACGAGGCTTTCGTGAATTCACCGGTATCGATGCTTTGGAATGGGCCAAGCGCTGTGAAGATATTGGTGTGGGTGAGATCGTCGTAAATTCTGTTGATGCAGATGGAACTCGTGCAGGATACGAGATACAACTCACAGCCATGATTGCCGCTGCTGTATCTATTCCTGTAGTCGCTTCTGGTGGTGCTGGTGTACCGCAACATCTTGTCGATGTATTTAATGAGGGCCATGCAGATGCTGCAATTATAGCCAGCATGGTGCACACAGGTGACTATAGTATTCGCCAAATAAAGGATGACTGCATCGCTGCGGGTATTTCAATTCGCAAGAAGTGGTAATGCATGAATAGTCTCAAGGCATTGCTCCCGTATTTTAAAAACTACAAAGCAAGAATCGCCATCGGCTGTATTTGTATTCTTATTTCTAATTTTGCACTCGTCATGGTGCCAGAATTAATTTCTAGAGTGATTCAAGAAATAAAAGAGGGCGGACTCAGCCGGCCAGCTTATCAACATTTTTTATGGATTGTTTGTGCTGCCCTTGTCAGTGCCATATTTCGTTTCTTTATTCGCCAGAGCTTAATTGTCATGTCGCGTTTGCAGGAGTACGAATTACGCTGTGATCTATGGGAACATATCCAATGCCTGCCACAGGAGTTTTTTGCGAAACGCGCCACCGGCGATATCATGGCACATTTATCCAATGATGTCGATGCAGTACGTATGGCATTGGGCCCCGTCTTTATGTATTCGATTGATAATATTTGCCGCTTTGTTTTTATCATTTATTTACTCTTGCAGAAAAATGTAGGACTGGCTGTTTTAGTTTTGTTACCTCTCCCACTCATGTCCTGGCTTGTGCAGCTAATTGGTAAACGGGTGCATACACGATTTTCAAAATTGCAGGAAGCATTCTCGGATTTAACGACACAGGCGCAGCAAAATTTTGCTGGCATACGGGTGATAAAATCCTATGTGCGGGAAGACTATGAATTTGAACAATTCAAAATCAAGTCGGAAGACTATATGCAAAAGCAACTCGACCTCGTGAAAGTTGAAGCGATCTACCGTCCGCTATTTTATTTAATCCCCGGAGTGTCTCTAATAATTCTTATTTGGTATGGTGGGTTTCTTGTAACAACGAATGTAATAAACATAGGCGAACTTTCCGCATTCTTCATCTGTCTGGGCATGCTCACATGGCCAATGGTCGCTCTTGGATGGATTATAAATATTGCCCAGCGTGCTGCAGCAAGTATGCAGCGCCTCAATGAACTTTTTGCATGTGCAAAAGAACAAGACAATGAAAATGCGGTCTCTGTGGAGAACTTAAAAGGACCAATCGAATTTGAAAATATATCATTCGCATACGGAGAAGATGAGCCAACTGTTATAAAAAATATTTCACTGAAAATTAAGCCTGGGCAGACCATCGCATTTGTTGGCCGGACGGGGGCTGGAAAAAGTACCCTGGTAAATCTTATTCCAAGATTATATAATCTAAAGACGGGTAGCATTAAAATTTGCGGGCATGATATAAATGACCTGACACTTAAGTCTTTGCGAAAACATGTGGCAGTCATCCCACAGGAAGCATTTCTTTTTTCAAAAACCATAAAAGAAAATCTGCGTTTTGGGTTTCCCGATGCGAGTGATGAGGCCATCATACACGCCTCCGAAATTGCTCAACTGCATAAAGACATCGAAGAGTTTCCGGATAAATATGAAACCATCGTTGGCGAACGGGGAATCACCTTGTCCGGCGGACAGAAACAACGCTGCTCGATTGCCCGGGCTATATTAACCAATCCGGATATTCTAATTCTTGATGATTCCTTTTCTGCAGTGGATACGGCAACAGAAGAAGATATTATTCAGGGGCTAAAAAAAG
>JABSQK010000178.1 GCA_013215875.1 Lentisphaeria bacterium | reverse complement strand
TTCCCACCTAGCTGATTCCCCATCAGCCAGGATTCAGCACCATAGTTCTATCTGAGAATTCATTACGTTAAGAACTATAGTAATCTTCATGAACAA
Source organism: Lentisphaeria bacterium (assembly GCA_013215875.1). Taxonomy (GTDB): domain Bacteria; phylum Verrucomicrobiota; class Lentisphaeria; order JABSQK01; family JABSQK01; genus JABSQK01. The sequence continues at coordinate 4,934 of JABSQK010000178.1, read as the reverse complement.
AATAAACATAGAAGCTGGCAGCTACCAGCATCGTTATGGGGGTATAGAGCGCCTGTATGGAAAAGAGCAATTACACAAATTTCGCCATAGCCATATCTGCATTGTCGGCATTGGTGGCGTTGGGTCATGGGCAGTGGAGGCACTTGCGCGCTCAGGCATAGGTCAGCTCACACTCATTGATTGGGACGATATTTGCTATACAAATACAAACAGGCAAATACATACAGGTGAAGGCACCGTTGGCAAAGCAAAAGTCGAAATTATGGCAGAACGCTGCAAATTTATAAACCCAGATTTAAAAGTAAATAGCATACGTGAATTCATTACAGAAAAAAATATTCAGGAACTTATTAGTCGCGACTTCGATTATGTATTCGATGCCATTGATAAGGCTTCAATAAAATGTCATATCATTGCCCACTGCAAACATAGCAAAGTTCCTGTCATTACTGCCGGTGGCACGGGTGGCCGTATCGACCCAACCAAAATTGAAATTTGTGATTTGCGTAAAGCCTATAAGGACCCCCTGCTTTCACGCGTACGAAAAACACTGCGCCAGAAATTCAATTTCACCCGAAACCTCAAACGAAATATGAGTGTGCCCTGCATTTACTCACCCGAAGAAATGCGCTATCCGGATGGCGAAGGTAAGATTTGTATGCAGAAGACAAAGACAGGCGAAAAGCTCCAACTCGACTGCAGTCAGGGCCTCGGATCCATCAGCATGGTTACTGCCACGATGGGGTTTGCTGCATGCTCAAAAATGCTTACAGACATAGCAAATAATAATTCAGCAAGTAAAGATCTCCCCGAATAGACAATGGCTATCTGGCAAAAACTCTCAGAAAAGATTATCGATACACATTGCCACCTCCAGGACTTCGACAATCCCCTCGCCTATGCAGCCGAACTCGAACAGAAAAAAATACATGTTCATACAGTAACAATATCGCCTGGACAATACCTCAGCAGCAAAGATACCTTTAAGGATTTCAGCTACATCTCCCCTGCCCTCGGCTGGCTGCCATTTATGCTAAAAGATCCACTTTCCCACAAAGACCTTTTTTTCGACTTAATTGATCAGACAACACTTATTGGCGAAATTGGTCTCGACTACAAAACCGATGACGAAGCAGACCGAAAATTGCAGCGGCAAATTTTTGAGATGATAGTAGATAAATCTGCTGAGACGAAAAACAAAGTATTGAGTATACATACACGATGCTCCGCAGAAGATACTCTTGCTATAATTGGACCTACATTCCCTGGAACTATTATTCTACATTGGTATAGTGGATCTCCCTTATTAATGAAAGACCTGCCTGAAAACTATTTCCTTTCTGTCAATAATGCCATGATTAAATCACGCAATGGAAAAGAAATTCTTAAAGAAATAAACCCGCAGCAGGTTCTAACTGAAAGCGATGGCCCCTACCTCGATAAGCCAGAGAACATAAAGGTAGTTATAGAATCACTTGCTAGTCGTTGGGATATGAGCATAGAAGAAGCGGCTGATTTAATTTATAAGAACTACCATCGAGCAATGAAAAATGAATTATAGATAAGGCTTAAGTCTTAGTCGCTAGCAGAGCGACTAATTTATAAACTCAGATGTCCGAGTGCAAGTAAGCCATAAAATGTATATTCACAATCGAGACTTTCGTCGGTCCAGTTACCGTGAAAGCCGCCTTGTGATGACCACAAAGAATCGACATAGTCCAGTTGCAGTTCTTTGACCTCACCTAAGTCATAGTTTAGTCCTGAGAGTGCGTGCAGTGCAGTGGCACTGGAAAGTAAATCGGGAATGGGACTCATCGATGATGCAAAAAAACCGCCTTTGATATAGCCCATTTTCAGAAGGCCATTTATAGCTAGCTCTTCATCTATGGGATGATAATAAAGTCGCATGATAGCAAGTGCGGCAGCAGTAACTGTGGTCGTACCGATCTTGCTGTATTCATCATTGGCATATGTACCATCATCATGCTTCAGTCTATTTAATGATTCGATAATGCCGGCTTTAGCGGGAAGATCCTCTCCCAAATCCTGCAAACATCCCAGAGCGAGAAATGAGCCATAAGGACTGCCGTATTGCTCGTCTTTGTTAAAATTGTGCCAGGCACCATCACGGGAACGATAGGCGGCGAGATGTTCAAGGATATTGCTTTTGAGGCTCTGTGATATAACTGCATCCGGTACCAGGGTATAAACCCGTGCGATGCTCGAGAGCGTAACAAAATCCATTTTTCTCAGTTGTTCCAGGCTGCATTGTCCATCAATAAAACGTAGCACATCGTCCTTTGGAATTCCCCCTTTCAAGGCACGCAGACAACTCAGTGCAAAAATAGTGTAGTAGATATCCGCTTTACCATCGCGGCCGATGTAGCCGCCGGACTGGGGATCGAATTGTGAGTCGATAAACTCAATAACGTTTTGTGAAGCGTCTTTAAGTAGTCGCGGCGCTAATCCCGCTACCTGCAACATTTCCAGGTTTAGACTCATGACAGAATGCCTCGACTTCGTTATCATCCAAAATTTTAGTTATTATACGCCGCAGCAGTCCTTTGATGCTGGGGTTATCCAGACTGCTCAAGGACCGTATGGCCTCTTCAATAAAGGCATCGCGAAGTTCGCGCGCGCGCTTTTCAATTTCAAGATCGCTTAAGATGCGTTCAATATCAGTGGAAAAATCCACGTAAGCGATTTCTTTTGTCCAAAGTTTACGCATCAATTCCTTATCATCCCCTTTTGCCTTTTGATGTGCAAGTGCCAATAGGAGAGAGGGCCGCATGTCGCTGGCATCATTGGAATCTATCGAACCAAAAATATCGTCCAGGTCATCACTTATCTGGTATGCTATACCGAGTGCTTCGCTGTATTTTGCGATAAATTCCCAGATGCTCTCCTCATTTCCTGCATATACAGAACCAATGCGAAGTGCCACTTCAAAAGCCGGAGCAGTTTTTTCTCGGAAGATATGGATAACCTCTTTTGGGTCCATGGGTTTTGGGTCATTGGCCCAGATTAATTCAGCACCCTGCCCTGATGACAAACTTCGGTGTCCCATGGCAGCGGCATGTAGCATTTTTACTTTCTGTTCCGCAGATATATCGCAATCCGCCAGCAATCGATACCCTTCACCAAGTAGGTAGTCGCCCACATTCAGCGCTACTGGAATGCCATATTCTTCATGCAGGGTTTTTTCGCCATAGCGAATAGCATCGTTATCTTCAATATCATCATGTATGAGTGATGCCTTATGAAAACATTCAACTGCCACAGCAGCCTTCAAAAAATCCTCTGGGAACTCACCGTCTTCATTATTTGTCTGAGCAGCCATGTACATCGCCGCAGAAATAAATGGGCGCCAGCGTTTACCTGTTTTTGCCATCCAGTCACGGGCAATGACAGCCGTGGGATTCGATGCATCGTCATCCATAATCTTTTCTAATGAATCCGCACTAAACCAGTCGCGCACATCGTCGCGCAGTTCATTGAGATTGAGTCGGTAGGTTTTATCCTCCGCAGTAAGATGTATCACATCCATCAACCAGGTGAGATCGATATTTGTATCTTTGCAATCATCCTGCAACAATGGAATTGCAATTCCCGGTACCGCGGCGGATTCCATATAGGGAAATACGCGCTCAAGTACGTTTAGGCAACTAACACCTACGATCGCTTCGATCTTGCCGGTTTCGATTAGCTGCATTACCAGCGGTGTACCTTCTGCCACAAGCACGACATAGCCAAGTTTTTCTGATTCCTCTATAAGATCCTGTATGCAGCAGAGGCCGCACTTTTTGCAGAGCAATCCAAATTCATCAAAGGTTGCAGTGCATTTACTTTCGTGCCGCAAACATACAGGCAATAATAACAGGCGTCGGTCAAAGGGGACTTTGGCCAGTTCATCTTCCCAAACAAGATTGTTCATTATCGTTGCAGAAAAATCACGATACTGTTCAGAGAATTCTGAATTGGCGATAAAGCGGTCTGCCAAAACTTTGAGATCCTCAAAAGGCACAGGGGGTACAATATTTTCAGTGGCAATAAATTCTGTGAGCGCTTTTCTAAGTGCTTCGCGTTCTACACGTGTTTGCGGCACGTCCTCCTGGGGCTTGCGAGCCGGACGCAGGGGAATACTCGATGGCAGCTTTACTGGATTTTCTTCCTTAAGCTTATTCATCAGATTTTGTATCCCGGTCTTTCAGTCTGCGTTCAATACTTTCCTCACGAGCAACTCGGCCTGCTTCTTTTGCTTCTATCGCACGCTGCTTAATTTCTTCGCGCGATGGCAATGCCATGAGTACTTCTTTGGGGATATCCATGCCATCCTGCAATTCCTTCAGACAACGCATACGTTCATTGAGTGCACGGGTATCGTCGCGTTCCTTAGCAAATCGTTGATCAGCCTGCTTATGCCGGTCGCGCAGAGTGGAATATATATCACCTCCCAATAAAGAGGAAATATCGATTTTCATATTTTCGCGATTCATATCGTCCTCGCTTACTTCTTCACCATTTACCGGTCCGGACTTATATTTTGGAAACATGATAGCCGCTTCCGGGCAAACGCGTGAACAGGCGGGACAATTGGTTTTGCACTTATTCTGGTTTTGCACCTGAATCTCTTTTTCTTCATCCACTCCATAGACACCAAAGAGACAGAAGCTCAGGCATTGCATGCAATTCGTGCAACGGTCATAATCAATCACAGGAAACCAGGGTAGCCACTCACCATCTCGTTCGTCAGACTTATCTGTGAATTCCATAACAAAGGGAATCTTAGTAGCAGTGCTTTGATCCTTAATAAGCGCACTGACCACATCATCTGCAGTATTCAGGCGCATGTTATGAATCTCAGCGGATTCTGATAACTCAGCCTCAGCCTGCTTGAACAAGCCCTTCACCGCCCGTGGATAACATGCGGCAAT
>JABSQK010000177.1 GCA_013215875.1 Lentisphaeria bacterium | reverse complement strand
TGTGCGCTAATGTCTGATATTATCTTTATTTACACGACTGTATCTTCGAAGGAAGAAGCCCTGTCTATAGCCCAGAAATTAGTGGACGAAGGCCTAATCGCCTGCGCCAATATAAACGACACTATGACATCTGTATACCGCTGGGAAAATAAAGTAAATATAGATAGCGAATGCAGTATGATCCTTAAAACGTCGCAGACCAATAAAGATAAGCTGCAAATAAGACTAAACGAATTACATCCATACGACTGTCCGTGTATTGCAGTCATTGATATAAATGAGATTAACCCGGCCTATGAGAGCTGGTTGCTTGGAGAATTAAAGTGAGTGATAAAAATAAAGTCGATGTTTCGTGCCCCGCCTGCGAAGCTATCCAGAAAATTGAACCCATACGAAGTGTCATTCCAGACAGTCAGGAAATCGCTGCACTTGTCAGTGGTGAGCTCAATCGCTTTGATTGTGACAGCTGTGGAGAGGAATTTCATTATGAATGTGCCTTAACTTTTATCGATGAGCCCAACAAACGCATTATCTATTTTGCCCCAGAATCTGAAATACCTGACTTAGATGATGCCATTATGAGCCTGGGTGAAATCTACAAACAAACCTATGTCGATATGGATGAAGACGATAAACCTGCCATGCGCCTCGTACGCAAGCACTCATACCTCATAGAAAAAATTGCCATGTTTATGCACGGCTTCGATGATCGCTTAATCGAATATTTGAAATTTATGCTCTTTCAACACAATGAAGGAATTGGCCCGGATAAGTTTGAGATTCTTTACGATTTTACACACCAAAGCCAGGAAGAGTTAAAGTTCATTGCCTATAGCCTTGAAACAGGTGAAGCAGAATATGAATTGATGGCAGAGATGGATGATTATTTTGACCTTGAGGAACATTACCTCAATGAAGATGAACACACCGAACAATTGAATGGCTTTTTCACATTTCCCTACGTGCAGGCCGATACCTTGTTAAAACAAATCATTAAATAACTTACTTATAGCAGACATTCATGCTCACAAGTGGGTCGGGTTCTACGAGAGTGATCACATAGCGCGATAGAAATGGGTCTGAATTTTCGAATGCGAGCGTATCGTTTGCAATTCTGAAGATTATGCATAAACTATCTGCATCACATGATTTGGGGCATTAGCTCAGTTGGCTAGAGCGCAACACTGGCAGTGTTGAGGTCATCGGTTCGACCCCGATATGCTCCACCATTTTCCCAATTAGTATCTGAACCTATGGGAAGATCCCTCGTATTTCATAAGCATCTTTAATATAACTCATGGCTTCGCTATAGGCAGCAGTATACATGTCGCAATCCAGTTCCTTAGCGCGTATTTTTACTCGATTGGCTGCAGAAACCATTAATTTTCCCAGTTCAGCATCAATTTTTTTGAGCGACCAGTAGCTAGCCTGCCTGTTTTGCTGCCATTCAAAATAACTCACCGTTACACCACCGCTATTACATAAAACAGCCGGTAACACATCGATGCCATTGGCAAGAACATATTTTTCTGCTTCGGGAGTTAAAGGTACATTACCGCCTTCTGCGATCACTTTACATTTCAGTATTTTAGCACGATCTAAAGTTATCATTTGCTCAAGTGCAGCGGGAATCAGCAGGTCCACATCCGCAGCATAAAATTCATCTTCGCTGGTTTCATCGGCTTTTGGGTATCCTTTGATTCCACCGTTTTTGCTACTGTAATCAGCCAGGTCATCTGCATCAATTCCATTGGCATTATAAAGAGCTCCGCTATGGTCCATCACAGCATGCATCGTACTGCCGCGTTCCTGCAACAGGCGTGCCCCCCAGGAACCAACATTACCAAAGCCTAATATTGAAAAATTAATTTTTTTCAGATCATAGCCCATTTCCGGGAGTAATTCTGCCACGACAAAAACAAGTCCCTGCCCGGTTGCCTTATCACGTCCTTCCGAACCACCAAAAGCCAATGGTTTACCGGTGACCACTGCGCGTGAATTCAGGCGATTGTGAGGTGAGCTTAAGTTGATATAGGTATCTGCCATCCATGCCATAATTTGTGCATTGGTTCCTACATCGGGAGCAGGTATATCGTAAGAAGGTCCTATATTACCTCCAAGTGCACTTGTAAAGCGGCGTGTCATTCGCTCCATCTCATCAACAGAATAGTTCCTGGAATCAATACGCACGCCACCTTTTGCACCACCATAGGGAAGTTTTACAAGTGCGCATTTTATTGTCATCATCGCTGCAAGCGCTTTAATGTGGTCGAGTGAAACTTCCGGATGAAAACGAATTCCGCCTTTATAGGGACCCAATATATTGTTGTGCTGTACCCGGTAACCCTTAAAAATTTCCCAGTCACCGTTATCCAGTTCTACAGGAAAATGGACCATCACTTCATTCTTGGGTTCAGCCAGCATCATTTGCAGATTCAGTGGCATGTTAATTTTATCACTGGCCGATAAAATTGAATTTATTGTTTGGAAATAAATATTGTCCTCACTATATCGAATTCCCATCTTATCGAAAATTTTCTTCAATGTCATGACTTAAATTCCCTTTTTCATCATTCATTCACTATATTATCGAGTTTTATTCGAGTTTCTTTAGTCTTCTACATTTATGAAGTCTTTGCAATCGTCCATCGGATTCACATCTTTTTCGTGCTTCATACAATATATTTTGAATGGATGTTGGAGTAAATGAGTACAATTCTTACAAAATGGCCGGCTGCCATCATCATCGATCAACTCATCTATTTCTTCTTTTTCAGTTCCCAAAAAATCTGCAAATGCATCCACATTTTTTGAGGAAACGTCTTCTGCTGGCGCAACATCATCGGTGATCGATGCCAATTTCGCGTCACACAACGCACAAGCATACATCTCACCAAGTTTTGTCCAGCCATCCATTTCTGAAACAATCTTTGCCACACTGCTTGAACCACAATGCGGACAATCAATACTCTCACCTTTTTTATACGCCATATAGTTATCCTGTTTTCCTAAAGTATCAGGACTTTTATTTAATGTTAGATTAAACAGAATTTTTTTATTTTAGAAAATGACGATTGCTAAAAAGAAGATATAGTGTTTTTCTGAGGAATTATATGAAGAGTCAATTAAAAATAGAGCGAAGTTTAAAGATTCTCGGCAACAGGACTGCCGTGGTTATACCAGTATTTTTAAATCCGCAAAAAGACAATACCCTAAGTACTGCCCTGCTGCGTGAAACAGTCATACAGTATCTGCATGAAATTGACAACCCTGCCAATATCTGCTTATCTGTCGATGGTAAAAATTGTGGTGCTGAAATTGCCGAAGGCATCGCCAGTGAGTACAGCTTATCACATGTCATTGGCGAGCAAAACCTGGGTAAGCTCTCACCTGTGCGCAATGGTGCCAGCTTTGTAAATGACAAACTGGATGTCGACTATACGGCATTTATCGACCAGGATGGCGACCATACTGCCAATGAATTAATCAATCTTATTCGACTTGCAGAGCATATGAAAGACGACACGTCTGAAGAAAACTTATTAATTTTGGGCCGCCGTATATCGAAGCATCATCCCTTGGGATTTTTTCGTGGAGAATTGGAAGAGCTGGCCGATCGCCTCTTGCTCGATGCCATGCAATTTTATTCAGCACATCACAACAAACCACTGCGTTTTCAATATGCTACTGTCTTGGAAGAGTACCCGGATTTCCACTCGGGGTACAAGCTCTACTACAAAGTAGCACTTAAGAAAAGTCTGCTCACAGCACCCCGGTTAATGGAATGTTCGAGTGATGCATACTACCGCCACAGTGTCGAATGTGTTATGACTCTCGAAGCGATTTTGTCAGGTGCCATGATGGGCATTGTAAATCGCAGTACACTGAATCAACAACCCGTCAGCGCATTTGCTGATTTAAAGCGCAATCGCATGGTCGCAGATCAGATTATCTGGCCCTGTAAACGTCTAGGTATCCCGCCAATGTATATAAAGCAATGGATGGCAAATCACCTTCCACGTTTACTTTTAAATACACTTGTACCCGAAGGAAAAAACGAGCTCATCGAAATCCAAAATATGGTTTTTCAGGCATTCGACATTCCTGAAACCGAGACAATCCAACGACCCTTATTTTTATAAACACAGGCCCCCTATGAATTACCAGAAAGTATCCGAACAAGTCTCCACCATTGCCATTGAAGCGGGCGATGCCATTCTTGAAATTTACAATTCAGATGACTTCGATGTACAGCTCAAAAGCGATGATTCTCCCTTAACAAAGGCCGATCTCGCAGCCCACAATATAATTGTCAATGCTCTGGAAGATCGCTTCCCTGAAATACCCGTTTTATCCGAAGAATCTCAAGATATTACTTATGAACAACGCAAGCAATGGTCACGTTTCTGGCTCGTTGACCCACTTGATGGCACCAAAGAATTTATAAAAAGAAATGGTGAATTTACGGTCAATATCGCTTTGATTGATAATCATGTACCCGTCTTTGGTGTGGTTTATGCACCGGTTATTTCCAGCCTGTATTGGGGCTATGAAAATAGCGCATTTAAAAAGGAAAATGGTAATTGCGAGGCAATCCAAGTCTGTGAGTCACTAGCCGCTGGTGAAAAATTACGTATTGTTGCCAGCCGCTCCCATCGCTCCGAAGAGCTGGAAAACTATCTCAGCAAGTTACCTGAGCATGACTGTATTGCCATGGGGTCTTCGCTAAAGATTTGTCTGGTTGCCGATGGTACTGCACATATGTATCCACGTATTGGGCCGACGATGGAGTGGGATACTGCAGCGGCAGATGCTGTTGTAAGAGCAGCAGGTGGTACTGTTACGACACTTGAAAAAGACAGCCTGTTATACAATAAAGAAAATCTGCTTAACCCATATTTCATTGTAAATTCAAAGCTAGAGATCTGATCTTACCATCTTTAAAGTAAGCCTGAGACTGTCAACAAATCGTAGTTTAAATTAAGCTAAGCCACGGCGAAAGCCTAATGGCGCTTCTTAAAGGGGTTTTATATCTTTTACTAACAGGCAATCAAGTCTAAAGGACTGCTTTATCTAGCCTGGAGATTTAACCACAATGGCACTTACTTAAGAATTTTATAGCCTGAAGGGCTAATCTATAATAGCCTAGGGTTTTAACCCTAGGTATAAATCCAACCAAACTCAAGCCCTGTAGGGGCGTTCTAACTATCACAAGAAGAGTTAAAACGCTCGTAGCCGCTACGCTCTCGCCTTTCGGCTCGCGTTGCTCCCTTGTCGCTGCTCAGAGCTTGGGTATTTTTATCTATTACACCCGGCATTGCATACCGGGCTTTTATAAAACACGGCTTCACCGTTACTTTATTACGCTTAAGGAAGCGCCATTACGTCGAAGGCCTGGGAAAATAATGTGTCAGCAAAGATATCTCTGAAGGAGCCAGTAAAAGGGCTAGTCTTTCTCGTCCAGACGTTTTTCGAGATCGCGGACTTTCCGTAAAAGATCCGGAACTTTTCGCAAGGCAGCCTGGTTTCTGAAATACTCTTTAAGCGGCACTGCCGGGTACCCACAGACCACAGATTTATCGGGTAAATCACTAATCACCACTGTCTTTCCACCAATTGTCGATTCGGCGCCTACCTGTACATGGCCACTGATACCGGCCTGTCCTGCCAGTTGGCTCATATCGCCAATCTGTGCACTGCCGGCTATACCCACTTGTGCGACAATAAAACAATGCTTACCAATCACCACATTATGGGCAATCATCACCAGGTTATCAATCTTTGTCCCTTCTTTAATCCAGGTTTTGCCAAAGCGCGCCCGGTCAATGGAGACATTGGAACCGATTTCAACATTTGAATCTATCTGCACAATACCCAGTTGAGGTATCTTTTTGTGGCCATCTTCACCGGGAATGTAACCAAAACCATCGCAACCTATAACTGTCCCGGAATGAATAAAAACAGCGTCTGCAAAAATGGAATTTTCTCGAACTGTTACATTTGGATGCAAGCGGCATCCCTTACCCATAACAACCCCAGGACCAACGTAGGACCCCGCTTCGACAATGCAGCCATTACCAAGCTCTACATTCGCCATTATCACCGCATTTGCTCCAATATGCACGTCTTTTCCAAGTTGTGCAGACTCATCGACAAATGCCGATTCAGCAATGCCCGGTTCCGGTCGATACGCTTCAGGAGCAAATAATTCGAAGACCATACTAAAGGCATCAGATGGGGATTTGTGTTTTATGAAAGCCTGGTTATCAGCAGGTTCTGCAGAAAAACCGTCCGGCACGATAATGATCGATGCTTTGCTTTCTGCAACTTGAGACTCGTATTTTTTATTGCCAAGAAAAGAAAGTTTGGAGCTGTCCGCTTCATCCAGCGATTCAACTCCAGAAATCAAATGTCCGGTGCTGCCAACAATCTCACCACCGAGCATTTTGTGAATCTGTTCTAAGCTGTGAGACACTATTTCTTAGCTGCAGGTTTCTTATCTTCCGGCTTCTTCGCTTCAGGCTTCTTCGCTTCTGGTTTCTTCGCTTCTGGTTTCTTAGCTTCAGGCTTTTTCTCTGCAGGCTTTTTCTCTGCAGGCTTTTTCTCTTCAGGCTTCTTAGGCGCACTGGCTTTTAGCAACTTGATAATGTCTTCTGTTATATCGAGATGAGACTTAACAAATAATACAGACGTCGGTCTCATTGATGAGTCTGAACTATCAAGAACGATGGTATATCCTTTTTTCTCCGCCTCACCAGTGACAATTTGCCGTATTTCAATAAGTAATTTGCCCATCTCAGCAGATTGTATGCGATTCATTTGCTGCTTGGCTGATTGTGTAAATTTCTTATTTGCAGCATCCTGATTCTTATAATTTTCCCTGAGTTCTTTCGCTTTTATACTCGCTTCGGCTCGAACCTTCTCACTTAAAACTTGATTTTGAGATTTTATTAAAGATTCCTGAAACTCTTTCACCGTAGCAGCCAATTTGCCTTTCAATACGCCTGCACGTTGTTTATATTTTAAAGCCTCTGTGCTAATTCGTACAAATGCTTCCTCTTTTTTCCACCAGCTGTGCAAAACCTTATTCAGATTACATGCTACAATCTCATCTGCAGCATGAATATTGAGCAATAATGCGGTGAATAATAATATTCCTTTTTTCATAATTAATCCTTTTTCTCTTTATATGTTTCTAGATCATCTTTCAAAAATGCAATCACGTCCTTAAATTTAGGGACATTCGCATCATCGATATCTGATAATATTTCATGGGACTCGAGCATCATTTCACCCTTTTCCTGATTACTTAATTTTTTAGTACTTAGCTGTTTTAATGCCAGCCAATTAAACTCTCCGACATTGCTATCAAAAAGAAAAATTTTGGATAGACCCAAATCTGTCAAAAGCTTCACATTACTATCGCTGGCATTTAAGATGAGTACTGGAGTGTCCGCTTTAAACATGGGTAAACCTATCTGGGTTAAAACACCCATAAAAGTACTGTCCATGCCTGTGCATTCAGCAAGATCGATAAATACATTTTCAATCTTTAATGAACCCAACTCCAATGCAAAGTCTTTCAAGCCCTTACTTACCGCATGCGTTGCTCTGCCTGCGACTTTAATTTGAGCTATTGTTCCGTTTACCGCAACTAAAATTTGTGCGTCAGCCATAATCTTTTCTTTTGAATTAAGCGGTTAATATAGGCGTATATCAATCAATGTCATCTAATTTCAAACCATAAATCTCAACTAATCGACCACCCTCAACATGGGCCAGATCAATGCAAATATAGCTGTCATCCACCAGTTCAGATATACGATCAGACCATTCTACGATGCAAACAGCATCTGCATCGTTGAGATAATCTTCTATGCCAAATGCCAGGGCATCTTCAACACCCGTTAAACGATACAAATCCAAATGAAATAAGGGGTGTCGTCCACTCGAATATTCCTGGGCAATTGTAAAGGTCGGACTCGTAACAATATCACTTATGCCCAATCCACGCGCTATGCCACGTGACAATACGGTTTTTCCAGCACCAAGATTTCCTCTTAAAGCAATATTTTGTCCGCCCTTTATAAGCCCGCCCATGCGCAAGCCAAGCTCAAATGTATCATCTTCTGTCTTTGTTACGATTTTATTCATGCTGGATAGCCTAGATGTGTTCGGCGTAAATCCCTCTCTTTTGATTGCTTGTCTATGGGCGGGCCCTCTTTTCCTCTGCTTTCGTTCGTCCCCAAAGACTATAGCCTAGTTATAGGTATTGAATCTTCAATGCTTTTTTAGCAATTTTGGGCTCGTCAACCCCACATTTTCAACTTATAGTAATTGTATGTCTGAACTGGAACAAACATACATCAATGAAACTGTCTTTCTCGAAACAGATAGAGACACTGTGTACATAGGAACGCTCACGCGTATCGATGCCGAGGTTTATCAGCTCGACAATCTGGCAATCTATAGTAAAGCAATCAGTCAGGTTTCGCTGGAAGAATTTCTCATCGAATGCGCCAAGTATGAAATTCCTGTTTCCCGAAAACAAACACTCATCCGTCGGCAGCGCGTCATTGCTATAAGTTTATTGTCCGGGGTCATCATACCTTGAATCGTGATAATACTATAGAAACGAATCTTAAATCACGCCTCATAAGTTTTGAAACGTCCGTATGTATACTCTCTCCATCAATAGCCTTTGCCTTATTGTCCAACCAAAATCTATTCTTATTTCTTGTCAGTACGGCATTATTTGTCTCTTTTCTTATTACCCGCCCGATTGAAATGACCTCACGCTCAGTTATATACGCCTGTACGATCTGCTGCATTTTAACTGCCTTTATGAAACTCGCATTTAAATCAGGCGCTGATCTCTACTTTCTACCCGTAGATATTGTACTGCCATTTTTTATTTACTTCGCTATAGCATGCTCATTTTTCAGGCAATCCATACTTATGATCAGCACAATTCTCACATGCAGCCTGGCAGCATTAATGATCCTCGGCACATGCCTCAGCGACCCAATCACAGGATTTTTAAGTGATGGAATATTTCGCGATAGATTTATTATTTACAAAATTTTTCTAATCATTGAAATATGGAGTGTGCTCTACCTCTTATTGGAAATACGCCGTTTCAACCACTCGACCAGTGGCCAACGCACACTCTTTTATAATTTCACATACTTTGTCTCTCTCACAGTGGCAGTCTGCCTCTCGGCTGGAATGATCTTCACATTAAACAACAGCTACGATGCACTGGAGAGATTTTTCCGGCCATTTTCCATATATAAATCGCACAGGAACTCTGTGAAAATAAAATTATTCAATGAAAGAGCCAACTTATCACAAACCAGACACTTAAAAAATCACCGGCAACTCAATCAGGAAGTTCTTCGTGTAAAGAGCAAAATCCCACCTGGATACATGCGGGGTAAAGCCTATGTCACTTACAAGCAGGGCATCTGGACCAGTCAAAATAAAATGAATCCCCTGCCTTTGCAGGAGCAATCCAGCACCATAAGTTCGCGGATTTATCAGAAAAACCCCGCGACAAATATTCAGACACTGGAAAAAATCGATGTCTATTTTAACGATTATTTTAGAAGTGAAACACTTTTTCTTCCCGCCGATTTCGACGCAATCGAATTGGTTGCAGATGACCTCATGCAAAATCCTGATGGGGTGCTTACCTCCGATAAATGGGATGTATTGGCAGCTTACACAGCATTTGTCAAAAACCCTGCAAAGTCTCAGTCAGCAGCATACCCGGAACCGCAAAAGCCGGGTAAACTTTACAGCCAATTACCGAAATCAGTCGAATACCAATTCGAGGCTATAGCCAGCACTATATATACAGAAGAGATGAGCGATGACCTAAAAATTCGCAAAACGATTAGCTATCTTCTCCGTGATTTCTCATATAGCCTGGACGACCAGGACCCAAAATCAATGGATCCGGTGCTCAACTTTTTACTCATTGAAAAAAAAGGGCACTGCGAACTTTTTGCCAGTGCAGCCGCCCTGCTTTTGCGCACCCAGAATATTCCCACCCGCTATATTACCGGTTTTGTATGCATGGAGCGTTATACAAAAGATACCTGGGTCGCCAGAATGAAACATTGCCATGCCTGGGCCGAAGCATGGACTCCGGAGAAAGGCTGGCAATGGGTCGAAGCAACACCTGCCAGCGGCCAGCCAGAGATAAGTGAGAGTGCCGAGTCTATATTGACTGCAATCAGCATGTATACACGTTCCATGTTTGCAAAAGTTAAGCGTGGCTATTTTGCAGAATTCATCACCGATTTCTTCTATGGGATATATCTCATTTTTCGCTGGCTGTTCATTCAAGGCCCATGGTGGTTTTGCTGGCCCTTGCTCATTGCTATGCTCACATTTTATACGCACAGAAAATATAAATTCATGGATTCCCGGCTGGGGCAATTTGATAAGTTCAATAAAATCTTTAACCACTATCTAAAAAAACACGGCAGTTATCAGGAAAACCGCAGCTTACGCGAATCTCTAAATGAAGCAATCAGCAAAAATTCACCCGGTTCAAATAGTTTAATTCTCGTACTGGATGAATACGAAAATAGGCGCTTTAATCCAGAAATGGATAAAAAAGATCTCAAAAGCTTATTGATAGATCTCAAAATGGCCTTAAGTGATATAAAGAAACTATCGGAGATATAATGGAAACAGGATACAAGGTACATGGATTTACACTTCTTGAGAAGGAATTTGTTGAGGAAATAAAAACAGACTCATACGCATTTATTCACGATAAAACAAAAGCAGAGCTTCGTGTACTTGCATGCGACGATGACAACAAAGTATTCTGCATCAGCTTTCGCACGCCCCCTTCTGACCACAGCGGGGTACCACATATCCTTGAGCATTCGGTTCTCAATGGCTCCAAAAAATACCCCGTAAAAGAACC
>JABSQK010000176.1 GCA_013215875.1 Lentisphaeria bacterium | reverse complement strand
CAAATGGACAGCAGAAAAGGAAGGACCGGAAGGCGCAGGTTCTGCCTATGGCACACAGATGGGCGGCGTTCTTTATGTCGCGACGGGTCAGGGTTTTCTTTGCTACTACGATACAAAGACAAGGGAATGGTCGAAATCGAAGGTGCCCAATGGTACGCGATCACCGGCAGTTGGACACTATAAGGGTGAAGTCTGGGTAATGGGCGGCCGTAATGGTTTAAGTGAAAAGGCCACGCATATTTATAATCCCAAAACAAAAAAATGGCGGCGTGGACCGGATTTGCCGCGGGCATTGTGCTGGGGCACTGCGTTCAACATTGCTGGCGAAATGTATGTCACCGGCGGTTTCAGCTACGACTCAACGTTTAATCAAAGGACATTTCGATTAAGGGGAAAGTAATGGGTGCGGATGGGTTCTGGATGCGCTTGATTAACATGGCATTGCCGACAATACCCTGCTCATCTTACAAGTAATAATGCTCCGGACAATAATGTCCGGCATAATGATCTTGAGAGCGATATGTAAACGGAATTACTGCTAACTAATGGATTGACCGGGAGCAAGGATATACCATAACAGAGTGAACTTTTTAGTTAGTTATGGTGTTTGGGTACAGATTTAGGCGCTTCACATGATCACTTGTGGATAATACTCAACACTAAGTTACATTTAGAACTAAATCCTAATAAGCTTATTGGACTCAAGGAGAGTTAATGTATGAAATGCTTCTTTGTAATATTAATTGGTTTACTGACACAAAGTTGTGCTACTTATCATTTTCCATTTTGGAATAAATCAGGTAAAGACGCCACGAATATTGAAGCAGTATTTAAGAAAGGAGCAGAAAAGTCACCTTTTCGGATTATGCCGCTAGGAGATTCAATTACCGCAGGTTACACTGATAACCCCAAATGGCAGCATCCCTTTAATTTCGGATATCGCAGTGGTCTTTATAAGCTGTTAATAGAAGCCGACTACAAATTCCAGTTTGTAGGAGAATCACCTGAACCATGGGATGGAAAATGGCGCGTACCTTCCAATAAGCCTTCTACTGACCTTCGCCGATTGAAGATGGATAAACACCGCGGGTATGGTGGTTGGAGTATTGGACACATTCAGCGGAGCATTGATAAATGGATAAAGATAGATCGACCGAATGTTATTTTGCTTATGATTGGGATCAATGGGATGAATACAAATAGTCCAAAACAGCTCGATTTTCTTGTCAAAACGATCTTTGAAATAGACAAAGATGTAAATCTTATTGTCGCCCAAATAACACCATTAGCAAGATTTAATCAGAGCCTCTTTGACTACAATACCTACATCAAGGATACCCTTGTGCCAACCTATGCCAAGGAAGGTCGAACGATACGAACTATTGATCTGTACACCCATTTCCTGAGTGATAAAAAAGACCCAAAGTCGATCGATGCAACACGCTTATCCAATCGAATTAATCACCCGACAAGCAAGCTTTACGACAAGATGGCAGAGAGTTGGTTCATAGAGCTTAAGAAGCTGTTAAAATTAAAAGCTGAATAAGGCGGTACCTGAAGCAGACAAGCCGCGCAGGTGACCTTTTTGGTTCCAATGTGTTCCTTTACATACACGAATTCCCCGTTGCAAAATCACAAAATCTCCAATGCAGGGTTAAAACCCGTGTTCATTAATTTAAGCCCTGATTGCCGTGTGTACGTAGGTCTTGCTGAATAATGCAAAAAGTATTAATATTCAATAACTTAGAACCAAATTATATTCATGCGGTGCAGACTTTTTTAAGGAAACTGGCTAAAAGCCTTGCACCTCGTAGGTGTTGTATTGAAAAGCAAAATCACATGATCTACTGCGCCAGCCTCAATTTCACTGTATTAATTGCCAGTCGTTTCACTCCCTGCTGTCGCAAGCTCCAGCCCCAGCTACTACGTACTGTCAGTTTCATCTCGCTTTCTTGTATCTCACGCAATTTTGACTTTTTCAGCAGGCCCTGAGAGTTCAGAATTGATTCTAATTTGAGCCATGCCTGCTGGGCTGGCGGCATATTCGCAATACAGTTAATAACGGCAACGCCTTTAGGGTTAAGACGCTAGTCTATGGGGGGCACGTTTCACTTCTTCGACAGACTCGAATCACCGCCGCCGTAAGAAGGCCAAGGTTCCGAGGCTAACAAGACCGAATACTGCAATAAACACAAGAACGATATTGCGGATCATCACGTTTTCTTCCTGCGGGAGCACAGTAATAATCGTCTGTGCCTGTACAACAGGCTTGGGCTCCGTGACGATGGTAATGGACGGTATTGGGAATTCGGCCTGCGTGGTGGCGGGTGTGGCCGAGCTCCAGTCCACCGCCATCAACGTATCAATCCCAGGGTTCTGGCTCTTTATCTCGCATGTGCATGGCTGCAGCATCAGACGACAGGCTTTCCCGACGTTGTCTTTGTTGATGCCCCGTCCCACTAGGGAGTGAAGGAGCCTGCCGCGTCCGAACATCAGGAAAGCCATCGGCTCGCCTGCATACTCTGATAGATCCGGCTCACTGCGGACCAACATGTTGACAAAGAACTGTTCCGCGGGATCTGTGCGTGAGACTTCTAGCATCGAGAAGACGACAGGTGAGTCTGCATCTTCCCCAGACTTTTTTAGTGTTGCTTCCAT
>JABSQK010000175.1 GCA_013215875.1 Lentisphaeria bacterium | reverse complement strand
CGTACAAAAAATAGAGGCAGAGAGTTTTGTCGCCAATTTTATGGTCGAAAAGGGCAGCACAAACCCGCTAGGCCTCTTAAAGCCCTTGCATGGAATATGGAAAATTCACTCCGCAAACGACAATGCTTTGGAAAAATTTAAATCTAAATTAGTCGCTACGCACAGCCCGAACTTCTACAGCTTAAAAGGATCATCCAAAGATGGCAAGCCGGGTATTATTCTTACCGGAAACTCCTTTGACAGTGATTACAGTATGGAAGCCGCTGTTGAACTGGGTGCCGGCAAAACAGGAATTATTTTTTACTACCAAGGTATGCGCGATTACTACCGCTTGACCATAGAAGCGGATAAAGATGAAACGGGTATTCTAAAACTCACACGTCTAAGCAATACAAAAACACCTCGCGTTGCATTACTCGCAGAAGAACGGATAAAATACCGAGCAAAGCAATGGGTGATGCTTAAGGCAGAAATAAAAGACGATGAGATACACTGCTATGTCGACCAGATAGAACGCTTTTCAGTTGCCGAGGCATTGCCTGTCGGTGGTAAATATGGTGTATATGTCGACAATAAAGAGCTCATTCGATTCGATGATATTCGTAAAATTGAACTGATCGACCGGGACATTCGCACAGTCTCAAACATCAGATTTTATAGCTTTGCAAGTCAGGGTGAATTTTATAAAAAGAGTGGTTTCCTCAGTTTCTTTTCAGGATCCAAAATTAAAGATAGCGATACCGTCTTCAAACCTGTTTATCAAGATGATGAGCGCTGGTTGATTCTCAGTTCAGAAAATACCCCGCACAAACGCTTCTCAGCGAGCTTCCAGACTAAGCAGAAACATTTTACCATCGGGCTTATCTGCAATTACAGTGCAGCGAAAAATACATTTGATTTACTGGAATATAAAGAAACGAAAGGATTTTCACATTATTCTGTGAAGCAATACAGCAAAGGTGCATTCAAAACAATCAGCAACTACAAGCGCCGCACCATGAGCCGGGCCTATCAAAATAAATTGCTCATAGATAAATCTGATAAATCACATATTAAGTTTTATCGAAACGGGGAATTAATGATTCATTATTCAAACCCGGGAGCTACGGGCGCATATGGAATTTATCTGGGTAAAAATAATTCGTCATCAATTTCAAAAATCCGTCTAAGCGGCGAGGAAAAAATCCATAAAAACAAATTTGAGAAAAATAATATTTATGTAGGCGACCCGTTTATGAAGCACTGGTCATCGCCTGAAGGGGAGTGGATTACCAATCTGAAGACAAAAGAGACCTGGCATAAAAGCGATTTCTTTGGGCGCTATGCGATTCATATGCCGCTGGTGGATAAAAGCAGGATTCATTTATCCGTCGAAGAAGGAAAAAATGAAGGAATCTCTTTTAAGATCTCAGGTGCTAAGTTGTTGCTGATTGACTCAGCAGTGAAAGACCGGGTGTTAAAATCTGTAACACTCAATAAATCGCTTAAAATTGCAGTGGCCGGATTTAACTTTAAAAATGCTGCTGAAGCTAAAAAGAGTTTGCAAATCATCTCGGTCTATTACGAGGATTACTGGCTTTGGGTGAAAGTGAAAGGGCAGGTCATATTCGCCTACCGTTTATTGCATCCTTTGAAAGGCCGCCGCATACGCATAGAAGGTTTTACCAAGCAGCATCTAAGTAACAGTTTTACCGACCGCTATAATGTGCTCGATTTTCTGTTTAATGAATCACCCCACAACTGGGAGAAAAATGGTGGCCAATGGCGAGTGATCAACCGCTTTCAGTGCCGGCCGAGCTGGTCACATTTCAATGGCGAAAATGATACAGGACTCGCCGCACTCTGGAGCAAATATAAAATTAAAGGGGATTTCTGTATCGAGATGTATGCCGGTACCCGCCATGGTAAATGGTACAACCGCGTTGGTGATTTAAATATCACCCTGATGAATAAAACTAACAATGCCAGCAGTGGCTATACTTTCACATGCGGGGGCTGGGATTTTAATGAATCACAGCTCTGGACCTCTTTTTATAAAGATGGCAAGCTTATTGCACGCTCAGATGCTTATACGATTCCCCGATTCAAAAATGCCAATAAACGCCAATTCCTCAATCCACTAACACCAACGGGTCGCGATGTACATGGTGCCTGGTATTATATAAAGATTCGGAAAATTGGCAAAAAAATCGAGTATTATTTTGATAACACTTTAATCTTTGAACATGATGATGATGAAGTAATCGACGAAGGTTCCTTTGGTGTATGGACTTACTTAAATTCCATGATGATCGCCCGTCTCCGGGTCTCTGCAGATCATATCTCCCTCAAAGAAGTGACGCTGTCAGAGGAAATACAGCCTGAAGAATCACTTGAAGAACTCGAATCACTGGCCGCTACTCTAACTGTAAATGAACAACCCTTAAACCTGCTCGATAAACAATACTGGTCGGTTAATGACCCTATTTCCCAATCCCGTCTTTCTTTCCAAGCGGAGGATAATGAGCCGGTAATCATCGTCGAGAATAAACTTGGAGCGGGTACAATGGCGCTGGAATCATCGCTCCTGCCTCTGCCATTGGCAACGATCAGCGGCTTCCGATTTCTCATAAAACGCAGCAAAACTGCAAACCTCAATTTTCATTATCAACTGGGCAAAATGGAGACGGCGAAATTTATCCCGTATCCGGAATCCTACTTTATACATATTTCCGGAAGCGATTTCAGTCGTTCAAAATTTAAGAAAATTGCCTCCGTAGATGTACCGGGCTTGGATCGCAGCGAGGTCTTTGGTGACGGGGAGTGGACGGAAGTCATTGTTCATATTCCTGCAAATCGAAAATATCCACAGGACAGTAGCTACATTAAATTGACCGGCTTTGGTAATTTTCAGAGAAGTTATGTGCAGCAGGGCATAAAAGGCAATGCTCCCGGCGATGTGTATGCCATAAAAAGCCTGCAGTATATATATTATCAAACACCTGTACTCGAACTTGAGAAAAGCACAGAGAATAAAGCCTATCACAACTACCTGCTTGTCGATGCACAATCAAGCAAAACACTCATAGATACGAAGTCGGTCAAGCAATTAATCAGTCGCATGGTAAAAATACGTAGAAATGGCCTTGTTCGTACAACACTGCAAGTGATTTCAAATGATACCGAGTTCGATGCAAGCATTTATTGGGTGAATAAAAGCCCCGATGTCGAGATGACATTAAACTGGTCCAACGACTACCTGGATTGCCTGGAACTGACGAACCCGAATTGGCAGGATTTCGCCCTGGCGAGTGTAAAGCTCGTTTATCTCCAGGATTCAGGAAAAGAACTTCCCCTGGCTATCTATAAAATAGAAGCAGGAAAAATCATCTATAGACTGCCGCCGCAGATCACCCCAAAAAAAAATCAACTGCGATTTAAAACCATCGTTCCAGATGCGCATATTTATGATATAGATGCAAAGAACTGGACGCTTTCAATTGACCGTGAAAAAAATGCAGCACCCTCACTCATATCTCTCGATGGTCTAATTCCATATTTCCTTAATTTTGAAAATATACATACAGTTCGCATTGGCTTGAACTACCCGACCATCCACCTGGATGATTTAGAGCAAAATGCCTACCTGGAAATTGCCAATAAAACCAAAGCCCAACGCCTGAGTTTTTCAGTCAAGGGTCCGGTAAATATTGCCAAATATCCCTTGTTGCAATTTAAATACCGCGGTACCCGAAGTGCCGAAATCAGTGGTATGCTTGGGCATTTGAAATTCCAGATCAATGAGAAAATGGCCAAAGGTGGAAACGATATTAGAATTTCTGAGAAAGCTGTGTTTGATTATGATCTAATGAACAGCAAGAAAAAATGGCGCAGCTGGACCGGACTTTTATCAAAAACGGCATCAACAAATACCTGGATTTCAGAGTCGCTCAGTGTCCCTAAGTCATTGGCAATACGTTCCTTCGCGTCGCGCAATCAAACAGGGATCTACACCTGGTGGCATCTGGATGATTTATTATTCGGCCCGGCAACAAATAAAAAGACTCTTGAATTCACCCCGATATTTTATGACCTCGATGGCATCTGGCATATCAATGCGGCGGTATATCAGAGTGATAAACCGTTTAGCGATCTGACAAAAAATGAGCTCATTAAGCTGCGTTATAAGGAATTGAAAAACAAGAAAAGAGGATCGATTGATATTAGCCGTTTCACAGATGGAATTATTCATCTTATCCTAAAAGTAACGGATCAAAACCAAAATGGAACCGCTACAAGCTTTACCGATATTCCCATACTCATCGACCGAAAGCCCATTGGTTTTTCATCGATTGCTTTAAGAAGAGACCTGACATATTCAACTGGCCCCACAATGAATTTAATCTTTAGCAAATCGGCTGGTTCAGCACTGGACTACAGCAGCCTAAAAATTAGCAGCAAGACAAAGACATTAACGATGGTAAACCCGGTCTATTCACCCACAATTCAAAGCCCGGCTTTCGATACGATCCAACTGAACTGGCCAATGCTCTTTCGCCATGATTTGCGAAAAATAAAAAATGGCGAGG
>JABSQK010000174.1 GCA_013215875.1 Lentisphaeria bacterium | reverse complement strand
CATCGCAGCCGCCTTCACTATAGGCAACAGCCATTTCAATTGGATCACCAATATCGACATTGTTCTGAAATTTTACGCCCTTGGTGACTACTTTATTGCGCACATCGAGGCAAGGAATAATTCGTTTTGTTAACATGTGCCGTCCCACTCACTAAAGTTTTTTAAGAGCTGCAAACCGGGACGTCCGGATTTTTCACAGTGAAACTGTGTAGCCAGGAGATTGTCATATCCAAGTACCGATGCGAAGGTTTCATCCGCATATGTTGTTTGGGCGATGCAATGTTGTTGATTTGACGGAGCCGGATAATAACTGTGAACAAAATAGAACTCGGTATCTTTTTCCACACCCGCAAACACAGGATGCTCCTTTACACAGCTCACGGTGTTCCAACCCATTTGTGGAATTTTGTCATAGTGATTTGTCGCTTGAAAGCGTCGCACTTGCCCCGGTACAAGGCCCAGGCAATCTGTACCACCGTCTTCTTCTGAATAATCAAATAATATTTGTGTGCCCACACAAATCCCCAAAAATGGGATACCATTTGAAACGGCAGCTTTGAGTGCATCTGACAATTCACAACGGTTCAATTCATCCATTGCGGCACCCGCGGCACCGACACCTGGAAATACGATACGCTCAGCACCAGCCACATCCTCTGGCTTGGAGCTAATAAATGCATCGACATTTAGTGCATCAAATGCGAGCTTTACACTGGTTAAATTACCAGCTTTATAATCAACTATACAAATCATAAAAAATCCATTGCTGCAGTACAAACCTGTTTTAAGTAACAGAATTACGCACAAATTCAGCCTCAATAATAGTTGCAAAAACCCGAGCTTCAAGCTGACTGCACAAGCTCTCATTACAGCAATGTATAAATTTCTGCGAACTATTACTTGACTAGTCAACTATTTACATATATACTAGTTTTATGAAAAATAAGATTCATGAAAAACTAAAACAAAGTAAGGGCTTTTCATCGCTAAGCCAGGAAGCAGTACTAGGATTGCTCTTATTGAATGAACAGTTGCGACAGGAAATGGAAGTGAGTATGTCACCATTTGATATAACGCCGCAACAATACAATGTGCTTCGAATACTTCGCGGGGCTGGTAAAGATGGACTCCCGAGTATGAGTATTGGTGAACGGATGGTTGAAAAAACACCTGGTTTAACCCGGCTTTTGGATCGCTTAGAAAAGAAATCTTTTGTCAAACGTGTACATAGTACGGACGATCGTCGAAAAGTTCTTTGCACGATAGAA
This sequence comes from Lentisphaeria bacterium, assembly GCA_013215875.1. GTDB lineage: Bacteria > Verrucomicrobiota > Lentisphaeria > JABSQK01 > JABSQK01 > JABSQK01. The sequence goes on along the minus strand of JABSQK010000174.1, from coordinate 523 downwards.
AGCAAAGGATTGAAGCTTCTCAAAGAGATGGATAGAACTGTATCGGTACAAGATGAAATGATGTTTAATACCCTTACAGAGAAAGAAAAGGAAAGCCTAATAAGGCTTATTAATAAGGCACTTAAATAACCCAAAAAGAGGAAATAAAAAATGAAAAAACTCACACTAGTTATCGCATTTATCGCAGCACTCTCATTATCGGCAAATGATTTCAAGGTGGATTCAGTGCATTCTAGCATTGGATTTTCTGTAAAACACCTATTGATTTCAAATGTAAAAGGTAATTTCAAAAAATTCAGCGGATCGTGGTCGTATGATGAAAAAACAAAAAGCATAAAATCATTCAAACTCATGATTGAAACAGCTTCGATTGATACTGACAATGTAAGCGGTGATTGTTTTACAGTCTTGCTTTAATTCTGCGTGTTTTTTTCGTTACGTATTTTTGCCCATTCATCCGGCAGGAGCTCATGTATTCTGTTTGCCGGATGACTCATGATTCGTCGTAAGACATCTTCTAGAT
>JABSQK010000173.1 GCA_013215875.1 Lentisphaeria bacterium | reverse complement strand
ATCGAACCATTGACGACTGATATTTTGCTCGAGATCATTCGCCGTGAACGGCCGGACGCCTTGCTGCCCACACTGGGTGGACAAACAGCTTTGAATCTGGCAATGGATCTCGATGCCAAAGGAATTCTCAAGCGTTATAATGTGGAAATGATCGGTGCAAATGCATCTGTGATTGAAAAAGCCGAGGATCGGCAGCTTTTCAAAATAGCCATGGATGCCTGCAATCTGGAAGTATGCAAAAGTGTCTCATGCCATACGATGGAAGAGGCGATTGCAGCAATCGATGTCGTTGATTTTCCCGCTGTCATCCGCCCCGGATTTACTATGGGTGGTTCAGGTGGCGGTATCGCTTTTGATTTGGAAGAGTTCAAGGAAATTGTTGCACGCGGCCTGGATTACAGTCCAACAAATGAAGTACTTGTCGAAGAATCCATTCTTGGCTGGAAAGAATTCGAGTTGGAAATCATGCGAGATAAAAAGGATAATGTTGTCATTATCTGCTCCATAGAAAATGTCGACCCTGTCGGTGTGCATACAGGTGATTCTATTACTGTAGCGCCAGCGCAAACCTTAACCGACCGCGAGTATCAACAGATGCGCGATGCGGGCATAGCGGTGATGCGGGAAATAGGCGTGGAAACGGGTGGCTCGAATGTGCAATTTGCACAGAATCCTAAAGATGGCCGTTTAATCGTTATCGAGATGAATCCCCGCGTATCGCGTTCAAGTGCGCTCGCATCCAAAGCCACAGGATTTCCCATCGCCAAATTTGCTGCCAAGCTTGCAGTGGGCTATACTTTGGATGAATTGCAAAACGATATTACTCGCGAAACGCCGGCTGCATTCGAACCGACAATTGATTATGTTGTCACTAAAATTCCGCGTTTTGCTTTTGAAAAGTTTGCCACAGCGGATGATACGCTCGGCACTCAAATGAAATCCGTTGGCGAAACAATGAGTATTGGTAAGACCTTTAAGCAATCCTTTCAAAAGGCATTGCGTTCATTGGAAGTGGGGCGCTCTGGCTTTGGTGCCGATGGCAAGAACGATGCCTTTAAAGATATGACAGATGAGGAACTCTCTGCTGAAATTTACCGGCCAAATGACAAGCGTATCTATTATGTCTGCGAAGCACTCAGTCGTGGCTTTACTGTTGACCAAATCTATGATATTTGCAAAATCGACAAATGGTTTTTGCGTCATATGGACGAACTGGTTGCCTATCAGGAAGAAATTAAATCTGCCGGATCTTTAGAGGGTCTAAAAAACGATTTGCCTTTATTTCGCCAGACCAAGGAAATGGGATTTTCGGATAAGCAGATCGCTTATCTTCTGAAGGCATCCGAAAAAGATGTACGTCTGGCTCGTTACGATCTAGACCTGCGTCCGGTTTACAATTTGGTGGATACATGTGCTGCAGAATTTGTGGCCTATACACCGTATTATTACTCGACCTATGCAGATGTTAATGAAGTAAAAAAATCGGATAAAAAGAAGATCATGATTCTCGGTGGCGGACCCAACCGTATTGGCCAGGGGATTGAGTTTGATTACTGTTATGTGCATGCGTCTTTTGCCTTGCGCGATGCCGGCTACGAAACCATTATGGTTAACAGCAATCCAGAGACTGTGAGTACGGATTACGATACCAGCGACCGACTCTATTTTGAACCATTGACCCTGGAAGATGTCTTGCATATTTACGAACAGGAAGAATGCGATGGGGTGATTGTACAGTTTGGTGGACAAACACCGCTCAATCTGGCAGACGATCTAAAAGCAAATGGTGTAAATGTTATTGGTACTTCTCCAGAGAGTATTGACCGCGCGGAAGACCGTAAGGAATTTCAGGAAATGGCTCAGAAAATTGGCATTCGCCAACCGATAAATGGCATTGCTACAAATGAAGATGAAGCGGTAAAAATAGCAGACCGTATCGGTTATCCGGTTCTTGTGCGTCCCTCATTTGTTCTTGGTGGCCGGGCAATGGTAATCGTCTATAAGGAAAAATATCTGCGTAAATATATGCAGGAGGCAGTTTCCGTATCTCAAGACAAACCTATCCTCGTTGATCACTACCTTGAAAATGCTGTGGAAGTCGATGTCGATTGTATTTGCGATGGTGAGATTTCTGTCATTGGTGCGATCATGGAACATGTGGAACTGGCGGGTATACATTCGGGCGATAGTTCATGCATAATTCCAAGCCAAACGCTAGGAGATGATGTGTTGGCAGTTATTCGTGAGCATACCCATGCTCTCGCCAAGGAGCTCAAAGTAATTGGTTTGATGAATATCCAATTTGCCATTAAGGATGACGATGTCTATATCCTTGAGGTCAATCCACGTGCCTCACGCACTGTCCCATTTGTAAGTAAAGCAATTGGAGTACCACTCGCAAAGCTGGCATCACTGGTAATGGTGGGTCAAAAATTAAAAGACCTGGATTATACAAAAGAAATTATTCCTGAACATATTTCAGTGAAAGAAGCCGTATTTCCATTCGCCCGTTTTCCGGGAACCGATATCATCTTAAGTCCTGAGATGAAGTCTACCGGCGAAGTCATGGGCATCGATTCAAATGTTGGTTTGAGCTATTTGAAAAGTCAGTTGGCGGCGAGCAATAAACTGCCTCAGAGCGGCAATATATTTGTCAGTGTTCGCGAATTGGATAAAGAACAAATCGTCCCACTGGTGGCCGATCTTGTAGAGCTCGGTTTTAGTATCTTTGCAACTCGTGGTACGAGTACAATATTGCGCGATAGCGGGATTGATTCACAGGCAATATTTAAGATTTCCGAGGGGCGCCCGAATGCCCTGGATCTAATCGAAGAAGATCAAATTAGTTGGATTGTAAATACCCCTTCAGATGGTGCAATGCCAAAGGTCGATGAAATAAAAATGCGCAGTAGTGCAGTGATTCACAACATTCCAATTACCACAACGATTAGTGGTTTAAGCGCAGCAGTTATCGGTTTGCAGGCCTTAAAAGAAATCGACCATATCGATGTTCGTACAGTGCAGGAATACCACAAGGCAATTCGCTAATACGTCACTAAGAATATGGGAGCATTCAGAGTATGAAATCATTTGCCATTCTGTTTCTTATTAGCCTGCTTTCTTTTGCCAAGGAAAGTCCAATGGATATGGCGCTCAAGGAAGATGGCATTACGCGTATCACATGTCTAAATACAGATCTTAAACGAGTGAAAAAGCCCGGTCCCTATAGCTATGATTTATACTTACCGAAAAACTT
>JABSQK010000172.1 GCA_013215875.1 Lentisphaeria bacterium | reverse complement strand
TTTAGCAAGCGGGTGAATGCGTTCCTCTCGGACAAGGAATCGGGTAAAATTCTCGAAGTAAAAATTGCTGATAAAAAATATGAACTAAAAGCAACAGATTCCCACGGCTTTGTTTATCAGGAAATCAGGATTGATAAAGCAGTCATTGAAAAACATGCTGTAAATAATTTCGTGCAAATCACCTTAATGAATAAGGGGGGCAAAGAACTTAGTACAAAAGTAAAGCTAGTACCCGACAAGGGCACAACAATTATCAGCGATATTGATGACACAGTAAAAATCAGTAATGTGACCAGTAAGAAAAAGCTCATGCAAAGTACCTTTATGAAGGCCTTTACGTTTGTCGATGGAATGGCAAAGGCCTATCGTGAATCTGCTTATGAAGTTCAATTTGTTTCATCCAGCCCTTATCAACTCTACCCGGAATTGTGCGCTGCCTTTGATACGGAGAAGTTTCCCTGGGCACAATTTCATATGAAAAAAGTTCGTTTAACGAATTCATCGCTCTTCGATTTATTTAAAAAGGGAACAGAAAGTAAACCCGTACAGATTGAAGCAATCATAAAGCGCTGGCCAAATCGCCAGTATATTCTAATCGGTGATGATGGCGAACAGGACCCGGAAGTTTATGCAGGTATCAAAGAAAAATACCCCAAAAAGATAATAGGAATTTACATCCGAACTGTAAGCAATCGGAAATTACCCGATGGGATGTCAGCATTTAAAAATGGAAAAGAGCTGCAAAAGCTTCTAAAACGATGAAAGAGTAGCTTGGTTTTTTTGAACACCTTCGGCTCAGCCTTTCATACTGTCTTGCCTATTCGACTGCTTCCCAGATTAGCATATCGCCAGTAAGTTACTGTGGGGCAATATTATTATTGCCCTTTTAGCTTTCAACTATAAACTAAATTCTATTAACTAGACACTGTCTTTAGACAATTCATTATTCACCAAGCGCCAGATACCCAAGGGGTTTGAATCTTTCAATTCATCTGGCAGTGCGGATTGCGGGAAGCTCTGGTATGCCACCGGGCGGGAAAAGCGAGTAATTGCAGCTGCTCCGACTGATGTGGAATTTGAGACACTGCATGCGGGGTAAGGGCCACCGTGTTGCATGGATGGGCAAACTTCTACGCCTGTTGGGAATCCGTTAAAGACAATGCGTCCTACTTTAGTATTCAATATATTAACAAGCTCACTGTATGCTTCCAGGTCTGCTTCAGTGCCATGAATAGTGGCAGTGAGATTACCATCAAGATTTGCTGCAATTTTGAGAATCTCATCTTTCGAATCTGCTGAAACCAGCAGAGTGGATGGACCGAATACTTCTTCTGTTAGCCTGTCATTCGAATTAAATGATTTTGCATCTGTACTATACAAGGCCGCTGCCGCTTCCGTATCTTCATCATTTGCTGCGGTACTGGAACTTGCTAGTAACTCAGCTTCTTCGGTCAAGGTAGAGCATCCCTTATCATAGGCTGCTTTTATTCCTGGATGTAGCATTGTCGCGGGAGCGATCTCTTCGAAAGCGGTTTTTGCCGCGGCGATAAATGATTCTTGATCGGAGGATTTTTCAGAAATAACCACACCGGGGTTTGTACAAAATTGGCCAACACCGAGTGCTACGGAACCAGCAAGTCCTGCAGCAAGTGCGTCACCGCGTTCTGCCATAGCACCAGGCAATATAAAGATGGGGTTTATACTGCCCATTTCCGCATAAACGGGTATGGGGTTTGGACGAGCACTAGCACTGTCGAATAATGCACGGCCGGCTCTTAATGAACCAGTGAAACCAACAGCCTGAGCCAATGGATGTTTAACCAATGCCTGGCCTACAGTATAGGAACGGCCTTGCACGAGGGAAATGACACCCGGGTCAATGCCCAGTGAAACTGCCGCATCGCTTATGGCTTTTGCAACCAGCTCGGATGTTCCGGGATGGCCCTCATGTCCTTTGACGACAACAGGATTACCCGCAGCCAGGGCAGATGCTGTATCACCACCAGCAACAGAAAAAGCCAATGGGAAATTGCTTGCACCAAATATAATTACCGGGCCGATGGAAACCTGCATGCGGCGAATATCGGGTTTTGGCAATGGTTCACGATCGGGCAGAGCAGTATCGATAGATGCTGTGAGCCAGCTGCCATCTCGTACAACTGCAGCAAACGCTTTTAACTGGCCGACTGTACGACCGCGTTCACCAACTAGGCGGGCTTCGGGCAATCCACTTTCTGCCATGGCGCGGTGGATAAGTTCATCACCGAGTGCAACAATATTATCAGCTACTTTTTCGAGAAAATCGGCTCGGGTCGCTGGACTGATAGTGCGATAGGAACTCCAGGCATTATCTGCAGCTTCAAGCGCCTGATTGATTTCATTTTCTGTGGCTTCATAAAAATCCGTATCCAGTTCGGATTTTCCCTTTGGGTTGATTGCGCGAAACGACTCGCTGGATTCATTGGAAAAATTGCCCGCTATAAGTTGTTGTCCTGTAAGTGCCATAGTATATATCCTTTATTGAACTGTATTTGTTAAGGTGCCCACACCATCAATACTGATGCTGATGATGTCGCCACTTTGTAATGTGAAATCATTTTCCGGAACGATGCCGGTACCGGTCATAACATAGGCACCATTTGGAAAGCTCAATTCACGGTAGAGAAAATCGACTAGTTCCTGAAGCTCGCGTTTCATTTGATCGAGTTTTGTAGACCCTGAAAAGACCTCGTTGCCGGATCGTGCAATGATGATGGAAATTTCGATGTCTTTGCTCGCGGGTTCTGCCAATATATGAATGGCAGGGCCGATGGCACAGGATCCGTCATAGGATTTTGCCTGAGGCAGGTATAATGGATTTTCACCTTCAATACTGCGCGAACTCATATCATTGCCGATGGTATAGCCGATAATTTCGGCATTCTTATTTACCACCAGAGTGAATTCTGGCTCTGGCACATCCCAGCCGGAGTCGGCACGAATGCGGACCTCTTCACCCGGGCCTTTTACCCGGTAGTGCGGCGCTTTGAAAAATATTTCCGGACGATCCGCATCGTAGACTCTATCATAGAAATCACCACCGCCGGCAGATTCTGCTTCTTCCATACGTGCTGAGCGACTCTTGAGATATGTTACACCACAGGCCCAGACTTCCTGAGTACCGATCGGTGCTAGAGGATTTTGTGGTTCAGCCGCTTCACGGCCCTGACATTCAAACAAGTAATCGTAGAAATTCTCTGTATTCAGGAGTTCATCCCAATCTTCCTCAAGAAGGAAAAATAAATCACCATCGTTGTAGACCGGGCCATCAATTGTTTTATATAATAACATGAAATTCTCGCTTTCTAAATCGTGCATATTGCAACTTCCAGACATTAACCTGTAAACTTAATATGTCATCTGCAGTGGGGTGGTTTTATAGATTATTTCGAAAACAGATCTCGGGAGTTCTCATAGTAGGCCATAAAACAAGCTGTGTGGAAAATTCCTGGGAACGCTGAGCCCCAAGTGCTTGGTGAGTTGAAATCTCACAAGCATGTAAGCATCCCCCAAGTGCTTGGTGAGCCACAGGCTCACAAGCATGTAAGTCTGTAAGCCCCAGCTCGGCATGAATCATGCATTTCAGTAGGTCGGGCTCTCCGAGCGCGATTTCTTTCCCCTAGGATCGCACCCGGGGTTTTACAAAATTGTCATCAACCTATCCCTGGGATTGCACCTGTGTGAAAAACGTCAAAAATAGTTTGGACATCATATTTGTAATGACCGCGCTCGGAGAGCCCGGCCTACTTTAATTGGGACCTGCTTTCGGCAGTTATAAATTATTTTTTCGATACCACGGCGTGTCGCAGCTACTATTTTCAAACAGTCTCGGAGAGCCCGTCCTACTTATAAAATGCGGAATAGAAAACTAAGAAGCTCTGTATTTTTATTTGAAGATTTTCATGACATCATTTGATAAGTCATCCATGAGGCCGAGATTGCTTGCGAGGTGCAAAATGGAGTAGCGGTTGCGTATATCATGGCTGTACTTGATGGACTTATGAACATCTGACCAATTCAGATTGTAATGCTTGAAATCTGTTGGAACATTGGCGTCTTCCAAACGTTTTTTTACGGTTGCGAAATCATCCAGATAGGGGGAGATTTCTTCCCACATGGGTTCCCAATTATTTTTTATCTTGATGATCCGCTCAGTCGTTTGCACCTTGTTGAGCATTTGTTTGCTTGCTTCACTGCGTATGGATGGCCAGAGATCTCCGTGCACTTGCTGCTTGTGGTTGATCGACTTGTAGCTGTGTCTAAATTCTTTGGGATCCGTATTTCGCACAAGTTCGTAGAGGCGCGATGTAATTAAACTGCCGAGAGCGACCTGTAAACCATGTAAGGCGGGGTGTTTCCCCTCGCTATATGCCTGCATATCCCAGTAGTGACTTATGAGGTGTTCACCGCCGCTTGCAGGTGCTGAACTGCCAGCGATGGTCATTGCAAAACCACTTAAGACAAGACTCTGCATCAGTAATTTTAGCGCTTCAGGGTCATTTTCAACAATGCCCTCTACAGACTCTGTACATGCATCTATCGCATTATTCACGATGAAAGACGGACTTTCAGAAAATGGTGTATCTCTTACTATCTCAGCAAGTTTCCAGTCCGCTGTGGACACGGATTTACTTAAAAGGTCGGCGTAGCCACTGCGCGACATGATCGATGGTGAATTGGCAAGCACATGGGTATCTGCCAGTATCATTTTTGGGGCATGCGCGGGTAGGGTGGATTTAAGCCCATTCATGATGAGTGCAGCGATCGTGCTGCTATAGCCATTTACACTGGCGGCTGTGGCAAAACTGATATAAGGTTTGTTTGCATTAAATGAGGCATATTTGCAAATATCATTAATTGTTCCTGATCCTACAGAAACAATCACATCGCATTGTTTGGAAAGCATCGTCACCAGACGTACAAAATGGTCATGCGGAGTCACCTGTTTCCATTTCGACCACGGGGCAAGCTCTACATCCATCGCTCGTGGAAATTGTCTGAGAACCTTTTCTCCGATAGTTTTGCGGGTATTATGGTCCATGACCACCGCATAGCGTGTGGAGTTTCCAAAGTAATCGTTGGCGAGGATACCGACTGCATCACTCACACCCTCATCAATATAAACACTTTCAACAGCAATCTTTTCTTTAGCTATTGTACTGCCACAGAGACTGTCTAATAACTCGCCTGGTGATTGTTCTGCACATAGCTTTTTTAATTCATTTTGTTTGTACTGTTTCATTTACTCTCAGTTTTTCAATGCTGCTTTTGCGGCGGCCATCAAGACCTCTTTGTCCAATCGTATTTGGTAATTTGGGTTTATATAATGAAATACGATTTCGGATTTTTTATTAAGAATAAATACGGATGGCACAGGCAACATGTGATGTTTTTTTCCGGACCAGGCTTCCAGATCGATGCTGTACTTTTCCTTATAGGTCTTGAACAGAGCGTCGCTTACCTTAAAAGCGATGCCCAGTTTCTTTGCACCGGTCATTTCATTGTCGGAAAGGGATGTGTATTTTTGCGTTTTATCCACATTCATTTTTCCAGGTGCATCCGCACTGATAGCGATTATCTCGTAGCCAAGTTTCGTCAATTTTTCCAGAGACTGGCCAATCGCTTCCAAGTGCCTGTTACAAAACGGACACCAACCACCACGATAATATACAACGACAGCGGGCTTACCTTTCAGAAGGGTTTTTAGATTAACGTCCTTTGATTTGCTGTTCTTAAGAATTAACTCTGGAAATGTTGATCCAACCAATACGGGTTTGATTTTTGTGCCATCATTCGGAACCGGCTCGGCATAGAGCCCAAATACAAATAATAAAAATAGTAGATTTCTCATAATTTTTCCTTATGTTTTTGCTGAATCTAAAGTAGTTTACATACTTAGTCCATATGATAACATAAATTATTTTATAAGAGA
>JABSQK010000171.1 GCA_013215875.1 Lentisphaeria bacterium | reverse complement strand
CAACGCGAAATCCTAACAGATGTCGCAATCCTTGTAGAAGAACTCACTACGGGCGTTGGTTATAAAGTTTCTGGACGTGGCGAGCTGCATCTATCCATTCTTATTGAAAAAATGCGCCGTGAAGGTTATGAATTCCAGATTACCTGCCCCCAGGTAATCTTTAAGGAATCCGCAAATGGCAAAAAGCTCGAGCCCTACGAAGAGCTCACAGTCGATGTGAGTGATGAGTATGCTGGTAAAGTAATTGAGAAACTTGGTATGCGTAAGGGGCAAATGCTCGAAATGGAAACTGAACGCGGTATGACACGACTTAAATTCAAAGTACCTACACGGGGCCTTCTTGGGTATCGCTCAGATTTCATGTCCGATACCAAAGGCATGGGCCAAATGAGTTATGTATTTGCTGAGTATGCTGACTATGCCGGTGATATGACAAACCGGAAAAACGGCGCGTTGGTTTCAATGGTCACAGGTGTAACAGTTGCTTTCGCATTGTTTAACCTGCAAGAGCGTGGTGACTTCTTCCTTGATCCAGGAGAAAAGATTTACGAAGGACAAATCGTTGGAGAAAATTCCCGCGATGGCGATCTTACAGTAAATCCTGCCAAGGGAAAACAGTTAACGAATGTGCGTGCCTCGGGAACGGATGAAAGTGTATCACTTATCCCGCCACGTAATATGAGCCTCGAAGACTGCATCAGTTTTATAAACGAAGATGAATTATTGGAATTGACCCCAAAGAATATTCGCTTGCGCAAACGACACCTGACAGAAAACGATCGTAAACGAAACCGCCTAAAGAAAGCTGATTAAACCTCTTCTTCGGGTTCAGTTGATTCTCTCTTTCCTGCTTCCGGTTCTTCTAAAATGTTCTTAGATAAAATTTCCTCAAGAACATCTGCCTCAAGGAGGATCGGGTGACCTATTAATTTTTTGGTTAATGTCATGGTTCCTCTAACATCGACTTGAAAGAATTGTCGAAAATTAAAGCCCATTGTGTTTGAACATTTTGGACATTTAAATACTTCGCAGTTTGTTTGAGGGCATTGTGTTGCACTGATCTTAGGCAGACTCATAATGATATCCATATTCCCTGAAGCTATCGCATCAAGAGATTCCTGGTCTTCAATAAACTCAAGGCTAATACCGTCTTTTTCATCACACCATCTATAACAGTCTTCGCAGAAAATCTTTTCTTTTACCATAAATATTGCCGATACTGTGGAAGCAATGATAATACATAATGCTTCTCCAATCCACGCAGCCCACAATAGACCACCCTTTATCTTAGATCCGCTTATTTCAAACCAACCCTCTTTCCCTATAGCACAGATTAAATCCCACATTATTCCAGGATGTAATATTAACCAAAATATTGTTACATCATTTCCATCCATGGATCGGTTAGCAAACGTGTAAAGAAAAACAACCCATGAATAATACACCGCAAATACACCCAGGATAAAACCTGAAAGATGCAGAAATAGCATATTTCTACATTTTCCGATTTTTCCTAAAAGACTTATTTGGATACCCACAGCACAAGCAAATAAGAAGATCAGTAGGAGTGAAAAGAATCCAGTCATAGGATTATATACAGATATATATCCATATATAAATCCAAGAATCATTGTACTAGGAATCCCCAGAAAAAATATTATTAGTGGCGATGTCCCAATTCTACCGGAATGTTTATAGGCGATTGCCGATCCGCTCATTTAGTACTCTTTACATTAAACAAGCGATTAAACGCCGTCTTCTTGTTCAGGTTCTATTGCATCAACAGGCTCGACAGGATCTGCAGGAAAGGCATTTTCATCTGTCGCGGCAGAAATCGTTTTTGTCATAATTGCCTCAAAATCGTCGGCTTCAAGTATGATGGGAGGACCGATTAATTCTTTTTCTTCGGTCAATTTTCCTTCACCATCATCAATCTGAAATACCGTGCGAAAACTGAACCCCACTGTGTTTGTACAATTGGGACAGTGAAATGCTTCACAGTTTATTTGCGGAAATTGATGCGCACCAATTTTAGGAAGTTCCAGGACGACATCCATGTTTCCTTCGGCAATGGCATCGAGTGTTTCCTGATCTTCAGGAAACATTATGCTAACACTGCCTTTTTCATCACACCACTTATTACAATTTTCACAAAAAATCATTTCATTCACCATGAATGTTGCCGATATTGTTGAAGCAATGATAATGAATAAAGCTTCACCAATCCACGCAGCCCACAATAGACCACCTTTAATCTTCGATCCGCTAACTTCAAACCAGCCTTCTTTTGCGATAAGGCCCATATAGTCCCACATTTTCCCTGGATTTAGAATCAACTTGAGCAATGTAATTTCAGAGCCATCTACAAAGCGATTTGTAAAGGCATATAGAAAAACTACCCATGAGTAATACACCGCAAATACACCTAAAATAAAACCGGCAAGATAGAGGAATGGCATGTTTCGGCATTTACCACTTTTCCCTAAGAGGCTTATTTGGATGCCCACTGCTACAGAAAATAGCAGTATCAATAAGACCGAGACGATTCCGGTCAAAGGATTGTATACAGATACATAGCCATATATAAATCCAAGGATCATTGTACTGGGAATGCCCAGGAAAAATATGATTAGTGGTGAAGTTCCGATTTTACCAGAATGTTGATATACACGTGTCAATCCGCTCATGTTCTAAACCCCTTTTTTTACTAATAGTAACAGCTTACTATAAACTGTCCAGAATAATCTAAATTTAATTTTCAATGCAGTTCTGCAGGAAGGGTTTACAAAATAGAATTCTTTTTAGTATTATCAGTTATTTGCTAGCAGTTGGCACATCACGCCGAACACGCTTGCTGATCTTTAGAATATCGAAAAACATTTGCACGATATGCCATGGGCGTACTTTGCTATCGCCTTTTTCTTCCCAGTCGATCATTTGTTCATCGATGAAATAGCCCAGTCGGTTGGCAATCATTAGTAGTTCCACATCGAAGCAAAAGCCATCGCATTGCATTTTCGAAGCAATGTCTTCTGCTAGGCTTTTATGCATAAACTTGAATCCACATTGAGTGTCGTAAACCGTTAGTCCGCTGATTACCGATACCAGCGTTTGGAATACGCGCCCCATATAATGCCGGTACCACTTACGATCCACATTGGATTCCTGAGTTTTTAAACGAATACCAATGAGCACCGAGGATTTATCTTGCAATTTTTCATTTTTTAACAAGCGTTTCATTATGAGCGGACTCGCAGCCAGATCTGCATCGACAAATCCCACGATATCACCTTTTGCTTCAAGTAATCCAGTTCGCACTGCTTTTCCCTTACCACTATTCTTGTCCAGGCTGTGCAAGCGGATCTTGTCATTTCCGGCCGCGTGCTGCTCAATTAGCTCCACAGTATTATCTTTGGAGCCGTCATTTATGAACAGCCATTCCCAATCAAGCTCTCTATTCGCTTCAATTAAGTCGAAAAAACCACTCAAACGTTTGGCTTCATTATAGCAGGGGATGATAACTGTTAACTCTGGCATTCTATATCTGTTTCTTTATTTTATTTATAAGCAATATGTCTGATTATAGTAAATAATCCAGCAACACTCAATATTGCTACTATTAACTTAAGTTTTAGATTGCTCCTTAACTGTCTTCGATTGTAAAGTGTTAGTATTGGCTCTATTGCTCACTGGACATCACTTAAATACTTGGTGTGTCGAAGACATACGAGTATGTTCTTAATTCTAGCCTCCGGCTCGAAATCTTCATCAGCCATTCTATTAGATCCGCTGCTAAAGTAGGTCGGGTTCTCCGAACGCGATCATTTCTCTTTTAGATTTCCGCTCGGAAAACCTCATCATACCTTATGCGTAGGCATATCTCTCCGCTCTGTTTTCAAGTCGTTCCAGATGATCAGTAAGCATGGCAAGCAATTTCATTTTATCTTCCTGATACTTAGGATTGTCCCATTGGTTTACAATTTCTCCCGGATCCTGAAGTAAATCATAGAGCTCACCAAAATTATGGCCGTGATAATACGTCAGCTTTCGATCCTTAGTTACGACCGTCTTTAGACGTAGATTATTGGGATCATCTGTAAACTCAACAATGATATTATTACGTGTACTTGTGTCCGATCCTAAAAGTGGCATAAAGTCCACACCTTCCACAGCGGGCTGCTTTTCGCCAAGGCATGCCAGCACTGTAGGAACAATGTCCACCAGGCTGACCAGTTCATCAATGCTTTGTCCGCCTTTGATTCCTTTTGGCCAGCGCACAAGAAATGGAACATTGATGAGTTCTTCATAATGGTAAGGACCTTTCAACCACAAACCATGATCGCCGAGTAATTCACCATGGTCTGATGTAAAAATGATTAAGGTATTTTCAGTAAGACCTTGTTCATCTAAACATTCGAGGATTCGCCCAAGTTCCTGGTCAATTAATTTAACCATGGAGTAGTAGTAGGCACGACCTTCACGAACATGCTCTTCACTTACTTTTCTATAATCAAATCCGGGTCCCTGACCAGCCATACTATAGTCACCACGAAACTCTGAAGATTCAAGATTGCCCTCTCTTGAAATAGTGAAGTGGGGAGGTTTGTCGGCTAACTCGCCTTCCTTATAATTAGGAAGTGGCACCTCTGTTGCATTTACACGGTCTTCAAAATCAGTCGGAACGCAGTGCGGATGGTGTGGATCCTGAAAGCCAATGGCCAGAAAAAACGGTTTCTGCTTATCATGAGCCTCAAGAAATGCAATGGAGCGCTCAGCTGCCCACGCGCTATTGTGAAGGCGGGTAGGGATTTCCCAGTCATATGCTTCGCCGCCGAACTCATCACCGCTGGCACGACTGCTTGCTTCTGAATACTTTTTCCATTCCTCTTCAGAGACTTGCGATTTTACCCAGAGACCATAGTGTCCGCGAATGCCATACGTTGTATGCCCCAGGCATAATTCAACAGTATCAAAGCCGTAATAGGGGCCATTCCAGGTGCTATAGGTCTTCTCCCATTCGAAACCACTTTCAATGGATTGAGGGTTTTCATCAAAGTATCCCTGAAAGTGTGCCTTACCTACATAGTGCGTGCTATAACCCAAGTCCGTTAAGTAGTGAGAGAGCATGGGAAGATCTTCTGGAATTGACGTACCCACATTCCAGGCACCATGTCGGGATGGATACTGCCCGGAAAAAATACTTGCTCGTGAAGGGGTACAGACTGGGTTCGTACAATAGGCCCGATTAAAGATCGCTCCTTCGGAAGCCAAACGATCCATGTTTGGAGTATGCGTAAAGCTCGACCCGTAGCAGCTTATCGAATCACAACGCTGCTGATCTGTCGTGATTATTATAATATTCGGTGAAGCCATTTTATTTCCTTTATCACTGGGCGTCGTAGCCTCCGGCTCGAAATTTTCATCAGCCATTAGTTACCGTGCTAATCCTATTATTAGGATTATTTCTAAATGCAATATTTTCTATGTTTTCTCATCAGGTTCGATTGGAAGCACTATATCTTTGCGTCTTTCTTCGGGAGAAACAGTTACTTTTGTAAGACTACCATTTTCAACATGACCTTCAACAGTCGTATTGTTCGGAGCGTGCAGCTTAAAATCCACTGTCCAGTCTTTGGGCCAGGCAGGCAGTAAATGAATTTTGCCATCATCACACTGCATAAGCATCCGCTGTACTGTGATACATGTAACCGAGCCATGATCCTGGTCGGGTATCCAATCCATTCCCGGGCCCCAAAAAGCGGGGAAGCGGCTGCCCGCATGCGGGTTGCTAGCTCGAGTCACAATATCAGCTTTTGCCTCATCAGTCAGCCCAAGTAATGCAGCCTGTATGCCATTTTGAAACCAACAACGCGTTTGTTTGAATAGACGGTCTTCCCAGGTGGCACGGCCTATCTCCAGATCCGGTTTGCCAACACCATATAGGCGATAAGGGAAGACAGTATACAATTCGGGATTTTCAAAATTAGCCAGGTGGTCATATTGCAAAGCAGGTAAAACAACTGTGCGATTTTTTATCGCATCTGTTCGTGTTGGTACTTCTGGAATCAGTTCGCGTAACTCGCTCCATTCCTCGCGAAGTTCTTCGGGTAATTCATCGAGTGCCAGGAGCTTGTCGAGCACCCATTGCAAGCCAGCAATATCCGGAGAGGGATTGACTGCTTCGTGCCAGGTCTCCAGAGACTGTGCAGGTTTGAAAAGTATCTTCCCATCATCGTCACGACCTTTGTTAAACTCCCGGTAAAAGCGCAGAAAAGGGGGCGCCAATACTAATAGTTTATCAGTTAGAAACTTTTTGTCGCGGGTCGTATCGTAGACATCAATCAGCAAGGCAAGTAGTTCGAGTGTGCATTGCCAGTAAAGGCGGATGTATCTGTTTTCAGTTATGCCAGGTTTCAAATCGCCACGATTGTAGCCGTAATTAATATTTAGGTAGGACCCCCAGAAACTCAT
>JABSQK010000170.1 GCA_013215875.1 Lentisphaeria bacterium | reverse complement strand
TCATGAAGTAAAACAGGCGCTACGAGCCTGTTAAGAACGCAGCCTAAAGATGCTTACATGCTCGTTCACCTTCGGTTCACCAAGCACTTGGGGCTCATAGCGGCCGAGCTACACCTGAATTACTCTAAGAACGCTGAGCTTGATAAACGTCATGAAGTAAAACAGGCGCTACGAGCCTGTTACAATGCTGAGCTTGATAAACGTCATGAAGCCTGTCCAAGAACAAATACTTACTTTATTACCTTGAAATTAGGATTTAAACTATTATTGGAAGTGGATGAAAAACGATAAAACACTTTCATTTAGCAGACGAAACCTCCCTCACTGGTTTGTTACAGATGCAGCATATTTTGTGACAATCCGATTAAAAGGAAGTATTCCAAAGAATGTTGCTGAAGAAATCCAATCCGAAATTACTGAAATGAAAAAAACGATTGAAAATCCTGATGACATCATTGATCTAGAAAGATTACATTTTAATAAAATGGAAGCTATACTCGATTCTTGTAAAGATAGTCCAATATGGCTGGGGAATGAAGAAGTTGCTCGGTTGATAAGAGAGTCAGCTGATTGGTTGGCTGGCAGAGGCTGGAGATACTTTGGCGTTGTCATGCCCAACCATCTGCATTTATTGATGGTTAATAAAGAGGGACGGTCTGCTGAACTAAGCAAAGATCTCGGACAATTTAAAAATTTTACTGCTAAAGAAGCGAACAGAATATTGCAAAGAAAAGGGAGCTTTTGGTTGCCAGAAAACTTTGATCATTGGTGTAGAAACCAGGGTAAGGTTGAAAGTGTAAAACGGTATATTCTGAATAATCCTGTTAAGGCTGGTTTAGTGGATTCCACCGAAGACTGGCCGTATTATTTTTCAGGTGAACCAGAAAGTTAAGATCATGAAGTAAAACAGGCGCTACGAGCCTGTTAAGAACGCAGCCTCATAGCGGCCGCGCTACATATGAAGTAAAACAGGTGCTATTAGTGCTCCGCTCCGCTGTAAACTCCACTCCAATAAACTCAATAATATTGCCTCTAGAAGATTGCCTGAGGGGGAATTGAGCCTAGCTTCAATACTCGTATTTACTTATATAAAAGGACTGATTACATGATTTCTGATTCTGATTTACAAACGATAGTTGAAGCTTCAAACCGCTATGGCTCCGATACTCAATATGTTTTTGGTGGTGGTGGAAATACATCGGTAAAATCCGATGAACTTTTGGCGATTAAAGCGAGTGGTTTTGAACTTGGCACAATCGTTGCTTCGCAATTTGTACTGATGGATCGTAAAGCTATTCAGACCGTGTATGACTATGAGACACCTGCAGATAAACATGAGCGCGAAGCGTTGATCAAAGATGTCATGGCTGCAGCCGTATGTAAAGGATCAAGTGGCCGTCCTTCTGTGGAAGCGCCCTTGCACGAACTGATACCTGAAAAATTTGTTATTCATACACACTCGATACTTACCAATGGCATGACCTGTGCAAAAAATGGTAAATCCGTTTGTGCAGAGCTTTTTCCAAAAGCCATGTGGGTCGCCTACATAGACCCGGGTTATACCCTAGCGGTAGAAATTCAAAAACTTATGAAAGCCTTTGTAGAGAGTGAAGGCTATTCGCCACGCGTGATCATTCTTGAAAACCATGGCATATTTGTCTCGGGTAATACCATTGAGGAAATCGATGCCGAGTACGATAATGTCATGACAACTCTGCAAGCGGAGTATGATAAAGTAGGTTTATCAATGGATCTCGATTTAGACGAACCCTGTGCGGACACAGTCGCGGAATTTGCTCCGGCACTGCGCTCGATACTCGCCGATGGACAGCTTCGCAAAACGATAAATAGTGCCGGTTATTTTGCGGTAGTGGATGGCCCTCTTACACCCGACCATATCGTTTACGCAAAATCCTATCCGATGATTGCCGATGCCACAGCAGACAACATTGCAAAATTTGAAGCAGATAAAGGCTATAAGCCCTATATCATTGTGATTGAAGGAAAAGCTGTATTTTCCGTAGAGAAAAATTTGAAGAGTGCCCGCCTGGCGATGGAATCGGCCAAGAATGCCAAACAGGTTGAACAGCTCACACATGCTTTTGGTGGACCACAGTTTCTGACCGATGAACAACGTATATTTATTGAAGAATGGGAAGTTGAATCCTATCGCAAAACCTTGATCGAAGGTGGTAACGAAAAACGCCTGCAGGGTAAGATTGCTCTAATCACTGGTGGCGCACAGGGCTTTGGTCTTGGCATTGCCAAGGGACTCGCTGACAATGGTGCTCAGGTAATTATCGCAGATATGAACTTAGACGGGGCCAAGAAAGCAGCAGACGAAATAAATGCTGCTCATGCCAAGGATACGGCAATCGCTCTTGAAGTAAATATTGCCGATGAATCGTCCATGGAAGCCATGTGCACAGCTCTGCTTAAAGAGACTGGCGGGCTGGATATACTTGTCGCCAATGCTGGCGTCGTACGTTCTGGTTCTGTAAAAGAAATGGAACTCAAAGATTTTGACTTTAATACCAGCGTCAATTACACCGGTTATTTTCTCAGTGCAAAACATCTCGCCCGTATTATGGCGAAGCAGTATCTCTGCGACAATTGTGACTGGTGTGATATTATCCAGATCAACAGTAAAAGTGGTTTGGAAGGCAGCAATAAAAATGCCGCCTATGCCGGATCCAAATTTGGCGGAATTGGCCTGACCCAGAGTTTTGCATTGGAACTGGTAGAAGATCATGTGAAAGTAAATGCCGTATGTCCAGGAAACTATCTCGATGGCCCGCTGTGGTCAGACCCTGAAAAAGGCGTTTTTATTCAATACCTCAAGGCAGGCAAAGTACCGGGTGCAAAAACTGTTGAAGATGTTCGCAAGGCATATGAAGCGAAAGTACCAATGAATCGTGGCTGTCTACCTGAAGATGTTTTGAAAGCAATTTTATATATTGTCGAACAAAAATATGAAACTGGCCAGGCTGTTCCTGTTACAGGTGGTCAGGTAATGATGAGTTCATAAACAAGAGGAATTGACGTATGGACCAGGCCCTGTTTTTACTTTTATATCTCTTCGCTGGAGATCCAGTAGAGATCGTTGATCCGGCATTTTATTTCAAGTCTATCAAGCAACCCTATGATACAGCAAGCCTGGTTAAACTCTTTGGAAAAGATGTACGGGATAATTCCGACCTGGCTAAACGCCTGAAAGAACTGGGTGATGAGGACCGGAAAGTTCGCAAAAATGCCAAAAAGCGACTTTTAGAAATTGGCAATATTGCTTTGGTTGAATTAGGAAAACTGGCAAAATCGGATGATCCGGAACTTTCAGAATCTGCCAAAAGCATAATCAAAAAGATTAATGAACGCGCTGCGCTGAAATCGGCAGAATTATCGAAATTCCTGGCAATAAAACAATTATCCTTATCAAAGGATGATGCAGCAAAAGAGTTCTTGAAGAAACTGACTCAGCATGGTGACCCGCTCATAAAACGACTGGCAGAAAAAGCGATCCGCAAATCTGCAGGCAAGCTCGAAAAAAGAACAATTAGTGACAAACTGGCAATATTTCCAAGTGATACAAGTTTATTGATTTATGCACCATCGACTCAATTAATGGGATTGGATATTCAAAAATCTTTAACCGATAAAAAGCTGGCTTTGGATTCAGCTAAAAATATTATGCAATATGCTGGCATGATTGAGATTAACGAGGCTTTCTTTGCGATGCCCGAAGATAATAATGAATATGAAGCGGCAGCACTTTTTCGCGGACACTTTGATAAGGAAAAAATGATAGTAGCAGCTAAGAAAATTCAATTTACACAGAGACAAGTAAAGGGGCTTGATTGTTTGGAGATGAGACGGAATATGAGCTGTCTCTTTCTCGATAAACAAACCATTCTTATCATTTTTGGAAAAAGACAAAATTTTACTTTTGATGCCTGGATCAGTCGTTATAAAAAAGCAAAGCCTGAACAATTTGTCGATAATAAGGATTTATTGGCCTTATACAAAACTGTGCAAAAAGATAAATTACCCTGGATGATTTCAACAGTAAATAAAGATATGGAACGCGATCGCGAATTTAAGGGCATCGAATCAATCGTTGTAAAAGGCAGCTTGGAAAAAAATATCTTTAAATTAAATGCGCACTTCAAAGGTAAGGAAAATGCCAAAGAGATGATTGCTCAAACGAAAGCCAGATGGACACGTAATCTGGGTCAAATGAATAACGAATTGGTAAACTTCGTTACCGGTTTTGAAAGCAGCATTGTGGGTTCAGACAAATCAATGGTCATTAGTGCAAAAGCAAATGTCTACAGTATCCTGGGTGCTCCTTTTAATATTCTTGGCGCTCAAATGAAGCGGATGATGGAAAGGCAACAAATGCGACAAATGCAATTAAAGCAGTTCTAGACCCTGCATTAGAAAATTCCTACTTTATAATTGTAATATCTCATCCTATTCTGTTTAAATTCCGTCCTTTGGTGTCATCGTATGATACGGAGGCATAATGCGACTATTACACACAGCTGACTGGCACCTTGGAGCCAGATTACGGCAAATCGAACGCTACGATGAACAACAGTCTTTTTTGGATTGGTTGCTCGAAGCTATCGGTGAACATTCCGTGGACTGCCTGTTGATTGCAGGGGATATCTTTGATGGTTCAAATCCGCCTGCTAAAGCTGAGGAACTCTACTACCAGTTTTTGGCTTCATGCCGCCAACGCTATGCTGATTTGCAGATAGTCATTGTTTCAGGAAATCACGATTCATCCTCACGCCTGGAAGCTGCGGCCCAGTTATTGAAATCGATGAACATTCATGTTATTGGCACCTTTAAGCGCGCCGAGGAGGTGGATTTCAAGGCCATGTCTATTTCCTTGC